>CALFRW010000026.1 GCA_937919135.1 uncultured Haloplasmataceae bacterium | reverse complement strand
TAAATCACGCTTATTCATAATATCAAATTTACGTTTTCTTGTCAATTAGTTTTTTAGCTTTTTTTCTAAATCCTTCTTAATCAAGGAATTAGATTATAACAATTATCCTAACTTAATGTCAATGACTAAATTATGGTATAATATTTACTCTACAAAAGATATTATGGCTAATAAGTTTTAAAAAAATTCATAAATATTAAAAAAGCAATACTCAATAAAGAATATTGCTTGAAAACATAAATTAACGTTTTGAAAATTGTGGTGCACGACGAGCTTTCTTAAGACCATATTTCTTACGTTCTTTAGCTCGGGGATCACGTGTTACTAACCCAGCCTTTTTAAGGATTGAACGATAATCAGGATTTGCTTCTAATAAAGCACGAGTAATCCCTAAACGTATAGCACCCGCTTGACCTGTAATCCCTCCACCATAAACATTAACAAAAACATCATAATTATTAGTATTTTCAGTTAATGCTAGTGGTTGTAAGATATCTAATCGTGTAGCTGGATTTGGAATATAATCTTCAAATTCGCGTTTATTAATTACGATTTTACCAGTACCTGGTATCAGACGCACTCGAGCAACAGAACTTTTCCGTCTACCAGTACCTAAATATTGTACATTCTTCATATATTGCTTCCTCCTTTATTAGCCTTGAAGCTCATAAACTTCAGGTTTTTGCGCAGCATGTGGATGCTCGTTTCCACTATATACGAATAATTTTTTACCCATTTTTCTTCCAAGACGACCTTTAGGTAACATACCATAAATCGCAATTTCTAGCATTTTTTCTGGTTGTTTAGCATTCATTTCTTTTGCTGTTCTAACTTTTAATCCTCCAGGATGTCCTGTATGATGTTGATATAATTTATTATTCCATTTGTTTCCAGTTAATTCAATTTTTTCAGCATTAGTTATAATTACATAATCACCACAATCTACATGTGGTGTAAATGTTGGCTTATGTTTTCCACGTAAAAGTGTTGCAACTTCAGTTGATAAACGGCCTAATGTTTTACCGGTTGCATCAACTAAATACCATTTACGTTCGATATTTTGAGCGTTTGCCATAAATGTTGAACGCATCATTTTGATCCTCCTATATGTAACTTATTACTTATTAATATTTCCCTTATTATTGGGGCTCATAACAAGTGGAAAGGAAACGTACCAACCTTTATAATATAAAATTATTTAATCAATGTCAATATTTTTTATGAAAATTTTACTTAAATATCAGCTTATTTAACTTTAGTACCATTAGAAATACTTTTTAGGATCGTTGCAAGCGTTAAATCACTATCCATACTAGCAGCTAAAATCATTCCTGCTGATTTTTCCCCTCTTAACATAATCGGTTTTAAATTAGCAACAACAATAACTTTTTTATGTAATAAGTCTTCAGGTTGATAATAATCAGCTATCCCAGAAACTATTTGTCTTGTTTCATATCCTAAATCAATTTGTGATACTAATAGGCGATCAGCTTTAGGGTGTTTTTTACACTCAATTATTTCACCTATGCGTAAATCAATTTTGGTAAAATCATCGATAGTTATTTCGGGAATATCTGGTTTTGGCACCAACCTTTTATTATTCCCATGCATATTACTTCGAATATATTCTATTTCTTCATCAATATCTAATCTTGGAAAGATTGGTTCTGGTTTACTAATTGCCTTAACATTATTAATATAACCAAATTTTTTAATTGAATCATAAGCAACCAAGTTTTCTTGTGAAATTCCTAATTGTTTAAAAATCTCTTTCGGAGTATCTGTCATAATTGGACTGATTAAAATTCCTATAATCCGAAGTGATTCACATAGATGATACAATACAGAATATAATGTCTCTTCGTTAGCTTCATCTTTCGCTAAAACCCAAGGTCTTGTTTCATCTATATATTTATTAGCACGAGCTATAATTGCCCAAACTTCTTGAAGTGCCACTGAAAATCGTAATTTCTCCATTGCTTGTTCATATAATGTAATCTTTTCAGAAATATAGCTTTGTAGTTCTCTATCAGTGGCAGTTAATTTTTGGGGTTTATTCCTAATAATCCCTTGAAAATATTTATTCAACATCGAAATAGTACGATTCAATAAATTGCCTAAATCATTAGCTAAATCATAATTTATCCTTTCAACAAATGCTTCTGGGGTAAATAAACCATCAGAACCAAATGGTAATTCTCTTAATAAGAAGTACCGCAGTGTATCAACTCCATAACGTTCAATTAAAACTTCAGGGTATATTACATTACCTTTTGATTTTGACATTTTACCATCTTTCATCAATACCCAACCATGAGCAAAAACCTTTTTAGGTAGAGGTAAGTCTAAAGCCATTAACATAATCGGCCAATAGATTGTATGAAAACGTGATATTTCTTTTCCCACCAAATGGACATCTGCTGGCCAATACTTTTTAAATAACGCATCATTTTCAGTTGTATACCCCAAAGCAGTAATATAATTAGTTAGTGCATCAATCCACACATATACTACATGTTTAGGATTACTAGGAACCTTTATACCCCAATCAAATGAGGTTCTAGAAACACATAAATCTTCAAGACCAGGTTTGATAAAGTTATTTATCATTTCATTTTTACGTGATTCGGGTTCGATAAAGTCAACATTATCTTGATAATATTTTAATAACCTATCAGAATATTTACTCATTCTAAAAAAGTAAGCTTCTTCTTTAACTAAATGAACTTCACCTTTACAATCAGGACATCGATTTTCATTTAATTGTGTCGGAGTGAAAAATGATTCACATGAAGTACAGTACCACCCTTCATATATTCCTTTGTATATATCACCCTGTTTGAGAAATCTTTCGAATATTTCTTGTACCCCTAATATATGACGTTTTTCTGTTGTCCGGATAAAATCATCATATTCAATATTTAACGTTTTCCAAAGTTTTTTAGCATCAGCAATTATTGGATTGATATACTCTAATGGGGTAACCCCTTTTGCTTCTGCTTTTTCCTGAATCTTTTGTCCATGCTCATCGCTTCCTGTAAGATAATAAACATCATATCCCCTTATTTTTTTGTATCTAGCTATCGCATCGCCAGCAACAGTAGTATATGCATGTCCAATATGAAATTTTCCACTTGGATAATAAATAGGGGTTGTTATATAAAACGTAGGTTTTTTCATTAATATCATCTCCTTATAAAATATAAAAAACCCTAGCTATATTAGCTAGGGACGAATTACCGTGGTACCACCCTAATTTGTCTTAAAAGACACACTCAAAGTCTTAACGCGACCAACGTGTTATCTTAAAAAATTCAGATAACCAACTCCAGAGCCATCTTCAATAATTATTTCTTACCTCATTTCACCAAAAGAGGCTCTCTATTAAGAAATAAGTTATTTACTCTTTCCTTCAACGTTTATTAATTATAAATTTATCTTATATTTTAGTATATGTCAATAGCTTTTTAATATTATCCACAATGTTTTCCACAATCTTGAATCACTTTAACTCCAGGTAGGGTTTTTCCTTCTAAATATTCTAAGGAAGCTCCGCCACCGGTAGATATATGACTAAATTTGTCCCGATAGCCAAACTGAATCGCTGCTGCGGCACTATCACCACCACCAATAATAGTCGTAGCATCTTTTAATTCAGCAATTGCTTTACAAATACCAATCGTACCCCTTGTATAGTTATCCATTTCAAATACTCCCATCGGTCCATTCCAAACCACTGTTTTGGCTCCAATTAATGCTTTTGTAAATAGTTCAATCGTTTTTGGACCAATATCCATCCCCATTTCATCAGCTTTGATATCTGTAACAGAAGTGTAGCGGAAGGGAGCATCATTATTAAATGCTTTTGAAACAGCTATATCAATTGGCAAAATCAATTTCTCTTTTCCCTTTTCAAGTAATTTTTTCGCAAAATCAACACGCTCAAGTTCACATATTGATTCACCTACATTATAGCCTTGAGCTTTTAAGAATGTATAATTCATTCCCCCACCAATTAACACCTTATCTGCCTTAGCTAATAAATTTTCAATAACAGCAATCTTATCAGATACTTTAGCGCCACCTAATATTGCGATAAAAGGAGATTTAGGATTACTAACTGCCCCGCCAATAAAATTAATTTCCTTTTCCATTAAGAATCCAGAAACACAGTCAATATTAGAAGCAATACCAACATTAGACGCATGTGAACGATGAGCAGTACCAAAAGCATCATTGACAAATACATCACCTAAACTAGCCCAATATTTGCCCAATTCAGGATCGTTTTTTGATTCCTTCTTGCCATTTAAATCTTCAAAGCGTGTATTCTCTAATAAAAGAATATCACCATTATTCATATCATTTATCGCCTGTTCAAGTTTAACACCACGTGTTGTAGGAACAAATTTTACTTCTACTTTAATTAATTCACTTAATCTTCTAGCAATAGGTGCTAATGTATTCTTGATTTTATCCTCTTCACTCTTAATCTTACCCAGATGAGAAAACAATATTGCTTTACCACCTTGTTCAATAATGTATTTTATTGTTGGTAAGGCTTGTACAATTCGATTATCATCAGTAATTTCACCGGTTTCTTTATCCAGAGGTACGTTAAAATCAACACGAACTAACACTCTCTGACCTTTAAGTTTGATATCTTTTACTGTTTTTTTAGGCATCCTAATTCCTCCTTGGTAATTATTCCTACTATATTATAGTTTGTATTTACTAATAATTCAATCAACATGTTACTAAGTTCACAAAGAAAACGTTTTACTTTAATATTTTATACAATTCATAAAGAATATGTATTGTAGCCCGAAGTCTGATTTTATTTCGGTCACCATTAAAATAATTTTCAAAAACAATAGTTTTACCGTTAAAACAAATTGCGCTGTAAACAAGTCCCACTGGTTTTTCTAGTGAACCTCCTGATGGCCCAGCAATACCTGTTATACTAACCCCAATATTGGCCCCGCTAGAATTTATTACTCCTTTAGCCATTTCAGCTGCAACTTGTTTAGAAACTGCTCCATATTGTTTAAGCGTTATTTCTTTAACACCTAATCTCATAACTTTTGCTTCATTACTATATGTAACAATACCTTCTTTTAAAACTTCTGAACTACCCGGTACCTCTACAAGTGTTGATGTAACCAGACCACCGGTACAACTTTCTGCTACAGCAAGCTTCAAGGACTTTGCTTTTAGTAACTGTACCACAATTTCTTGAATCGATTTCGACCAGTCCCCAATGATAAAATCTTTTAAGACACATTCAAACTCCTCACAAGCTTCATAAAACATCGTTTTATCTCCAATATTAGGAGTTGTTATTATATAGTCAATAACACCAACACTAGCATAAGGAGAAACTTTAATCTGTGAATACTTTTTCATTATTGGTTTTATCATTGTTTCTGCATCTGATTCACCAATATTCATTAAACGATATTGTTTTCTATATATTTGATCATTATTCTTTTTACTCAAATACGGGATAACCCCTTGATATAACATCGGTTCTAACTCTTTTGGTGGCCCTGGTAAATTAACAATTACTTTACCTGCCTTTTCATAAATCATGCCTGGTGCCGTACCATTCATATTATCTAGTACTGTCGCCCCCTTAATAAAATAAGCTTGCTTTTGATTATTTTCAGTTATACTCCCTTTTGATTTTAAAAAATATAATTTAATTTTCTCATACTCCTCAGGAAACAAAATTAAATCTTCCTGAAAATATTTGGCACATATTTCCTTTGTTAGATCATCAGCAGTTGGACCTAGTCCCCCTGTAGTAACAATTACATCAACATCCTGATATAAAAAACTTAGCCCAGCTAAAATATCTTTTTCATCATCACGAACAACTAAATGCATTGATACATGAAAATTACTACCTTCTAAAGTTTTCGAAAGTAATTCTGCATTAGTATTAACAATTTTACCTTCAATGACTTCATCGCCTATTGTAAGAATTGCAACTTTCATAATCCACCTCAATCTTTCCAACACATTAATTCTTTATTATAATATCTTGATTTATCCTTCTTTTTATATTTTAACTCAAAATCGTCTAATACTTCAACAACTTTCTCTTTTAATAAAATCAAGACAACTATATTAACTAAAGTAGCTAACCCTACACCAATATCAGTTAAGCCCCAAGCAAATTTTGTATTAAAAATTGAACATAAAAATATTATTAACAGAAAAATAATTTTATATATATTGTTTGCACGCTTATATTTTGAATCGGATTTAAATAAAAACAGTAAATTGGTTTGAGCGTTAAAGAAACCACTAAATAAAGATGCAAAAGCAAATAAAAATAAAGCTATGGTAATAAAGAAGAGGCCAAAATTTGCAAATACAGTATTAATAGCTTCACTTGCAAACTGACTATAATCTTTACCTTTTAAGCCTTCAAATAAAACCATCTCTCCCTTAACAACATTAAAACAATTGGTAATTAATATTATAAATGCAGTCGCACTACAAATGACAATCGTATCAATAAAGACACAAACACTTGATAATAACCCTTGTTTTACTGGATGGTCTACATCACTAGAAGCTGATATATTTGGGGCTGAACCAATTCCCGCTTCGTGTGAAAAAAAACCTCTACGAACACCGAAACTTATCGCACTTCCAATAACACTACCAAAAATTGCCTGTTTATTTAAAGCATTATTAATTATTAATATTAACACATTATCAATTTTTGTGATGTTCAAAACAATGATAATTAATGTAACCAGTAAATATGATATAGACATAAATGGTACTACAACTTCAGCAACATTTACAATTCTTTTAGATTTTCCGGAAATTACTAAACCGATTGTAAGTGCCGTAAACAGGCCAACGACCACTTTAGAGAACCCAAAAGTATTATTTATCGTTGTAGATATCGTTGCTGCTTGAATTGTCGGCATAAAAATTCCTAAACAAATAAAGAAGATTAAAGCTATAATGTTTGCCCAGGTTTTTGAACCAATTCCATGTAATATATAATAAGCTGCTCCACCTCGATACTCACCATTTTTTTCGATTTTATACATTTGTCCTAATGTGTTTTCAACAAATGATAAAATAGAACCTAATAAAGCTGTAATCCACATCCAAAAAACTGCTCCTGGACCCCCATACATAATTGCAACAGCAACACCAATTATATTACCTGTGCCAACATGATTAGCCAAAATTAAAGAAAACGTTTGATATGGCGATACCTTTTCTTTATTTTCACTCTTTACAAATAAGAACTTTGGTATCAACTTCAAAAAGCGAAACTGGACAAATCTAGTCTTAATGCTAAAGTAAACGCATACTATGAGTAATAATATCATTAGAGGATATCCCCAAATAATTTCTTCAACAATATATTGCATATATAATACCTCCATAAATATTAACTAGTATCATAATATTCATTAAGGTATAGCTTTTATGTGTAAATAAAAAAAGCACTATAAAATATAGTGCCATCAATTTTTATTTATTTATTAAGTCACCCAGATATTTTGCAGTTCTTACGAGTTGAGCAGTATAACTCATCTCATTATCATACCAAGAAACAGTTTTAACTAATTGCTTTCCATCCACTGTTATGACTTTAGTTTGAGTCGCATCAAATAAAGAGCCATATGTAATACCGATAATATCACTTGATACAATTGGATCAGTTGTATATCCAAATGATTCATCACTAGCTTGCTTCATAGCTGCATTAACTTCTTCAACAGTTACTTCAGTTTTTAATACAGTAGTTAATTCTGTTAATGACCCTGTAATAACAGGCACTCTTTGTGCTCCTCCGTCTAATTTACCATTTAATTCGGGGATAACAAGACCAATTGCTTTTGCTGCTCCAGTAGAATTAGGAATGATACTTGCTGCTGCTGCACGCGCTCTTCTTAAATCACCTTTACGATGAGGAGCATCTAAAGTGTTTTGATCATTTGTATAGGCATGAATTGTTGTCATAAAACCTTCAATAATGCCAAACTTATCATTAAGTACCTTAGCCATTGGTGCTAAACAGTTAGTAGTACATGAAGCACAAGAAATTACTGTTTCTGAACCATCTAATATGTCGTGATTTACATTATATACAACTGTTTTTAAATCACCCTTAGCTGGTGCTGAAATAAGAACATGTTTAGCACCTGCTTGTATATGAGCCTCTGCTTTTGTTTTTTCTGCAAACATACCTGTACATTCTAATACTACATCCACCGCTAATTGTCCCCAAGGTAATTGTTTAGGGTCCTTCTCAGCATAAATTGTGATTTCTTTTCCATCAACAACAATTGCTGAATCCTTAGCCTCAACCTGTAAATTATATCTACCTTGAGCTGAGTCATATTTTAAAAGGTGTGCTAATGTAGTAGCATCTGTCAAATCATTGATTGCTACAATTTCAAAATTTGGATCATTAAACATTAATCTAAAAGCCAAACGTCCAATACGTCCAAATCCGTTAATAGCAATTTTAACTGCCATTAAAATTCCTCCTTAAAGTTAATTGTGTGAATAATTTCACACTTACTCAATACCAATATCATTTTACTACTATTAATTACCATTTTCAAGTATTTATCAAATGTAAGCGTAGCCATTTTAAAAATCTTGTTTCTAACATTTTTATTATTACACTTACAATAACTTTTATAACATCATGTAATTATTGGTTAAACATTATTTTTTCACTTCTAAACATCTTTTGAATAATAAGGACTAATAAAATTGTATAAACAAATGTCGATATTATCGTAATCAACCCATTAGTAAATAATAGTTCAAATTGAAATAATGCTTTTAAGGCTATAACCACATTATATACTGGAATTAAATAACTCGTAAAACTAGCTGATATTTCTTCTGTGAACATATTTAAAAACGCTGCTGCCATTACTACCAAATATAAAGGCATAATCAATGTACCAGCTTGTTTTGTCGATTTTGCATAAGTAGAAACAATCACAATTAACGTAACAAAGAACAATACTGCAGCAATCATTATTAGCAACAATACTATGTAATGACCTAGTGTATAGTTCACTCCCCCAAATACATCTTCTCCCTCTGCTACTTTCGCAAACTGTGGTAACACGGCAAGTAAACCAATAAATGATGCTATCGAGCTCAGTACAGCTATTATCGAGATACTTATTACCTTTCCGATCGCTAATTGACTTCTTTTTATTGGTGTAACTAGCAAGGTAGCTATTGTTCCTCGCTCTTTTTCACCTGCGATCGATTCAATACCAACACCCATTGCACCTGCCATTAAATATATTACTAAAAGCAATGGCATTATCATCGCAATTATTGTCCCTTTAACCTTTTGTTCATCACCAATTCGTCCTTCTAAATCATTAATAGTAAATACTTCTAATTTCTCTAGTTCTACTCTTGTTCCCGCTAATAGATTTTCATAACCTGATAGTTTAGTTAAAAAATCATAATATACATTTTGCGAATAGGTATTATTAATATTATAATATAACTTAATTTCATTATTCTTTATGTTGTTTATCACATTTTCCTTAAAATCATTAGGAAACTCAATTACTAAATCGAGCTCTTCATTTTCAACCTGCTTCTTTAAAGTAGCGATATCATAATCACCATTTTGAGGTGTTAAATAGCTAAATTGCAAAGCTTTACTATCTTCTTCTGCAGCTTTTTTAAACTCATCTAAATATGCTAAAAAATCAATCGACTCACCAAAATCACCCGAAATTTCTCCTGGAGCATTAATTACATAGACAGTAGCTTTATAACTTTCATATTTTTCACTTTGTTTTTCTGCTGACATCCCCATTAATCCATAAATTAAATAGATGGTTAATGGTGGAATTAAGAATAAAGATAAAATCATTCCTTTATCAGTAAAAACCCTCGCTAGTTCTTTTTTAATAATTGTCCATATATTTTTCATTAAATTACTCCTCCCTCCGCTTCATGAGCTTCTTTATAAATAATAAAGAAAGCATCATCTAAATCATTTGTTTTAGTATCATCTAGTATTTGTTGTAAAGTACCAATCTTCCTCAATTTTCCATCAATAATTACTCCAATTCGGTCACATAATTTTGCTGCTACAGACATTATATGTGTCGAAATAATTACTGTCTTTCCTTCATCTCTTAAAGTTTCTAAATAATCGGTTACTGTTTTCGCAGTCAAAACATCTAGACCATTAGTAGGTTCATCAAAGATAACTATTTCTGGGTCATTTACTAGCGAAATGGCTATTGATGTCTTTTGCTTCATACCTGTTGATAATTGCTTTACTTTAATTTCTCGAAATTCATTAATACCAAAGACGGAAAAGAGTTTTTCTTTATGTTTTTCAATTTGATCTTCAGCTAAACCGTAGAGGCTTCCAAAGAAATTAAATAAATAGTTTGGGGTAAAATGGTCTTCTAATTTTAATTCACTTGTTAAAAACGAAAAATGACCGCGAGCTTTATCATCATCATGTACTACACTAATCCGCTCTTTACCGATAAATATATCACCTTCATCAGGTTTTATTAAAGTAGAAATACAGCGTAATGTCGTTGTTTTGCCGGCACCATTTGGACCTAATAAGCCAAATATCTCCCCTGGGTGAACTTCAAAACTAACATTGTTTACCGCAACCTTTCTAGGGTCTTTTGTATTTTCTAAACGCATTTGTTTTTTACTAAGTTTATATATCTTAGTAATATTTTCAACTCTTAGCATATTTTTCACCTCTTTTTATTATATACCTAGTATATTAAATGCTAAGAAAAATGTCAATAACTTTTTACATTTTTCTTAATTTTCAGCTTGAATCTTCTTCTAATAACCTATAAAATAGTATTAATAGAGGTGATACCATGAAATGTATAATTGCTTGTAATCAAAAACATTTTTACGATCAATTTATTGTTCGCAGCGAAGTTTTTATTATTGAACAAAATGTACCTATAAAAGAAGAAATTGATTTATTAGATGCTCAAGCAATTCAATTCGTTGCTTACGATAATGAGGTCCCTATTGGAGCAGCACGCTTCAGGGTTGTTGAGGGTAAGGGTAAGGTAGAAAGAGTATGTGTACTTAAGGCTTATCGTAAAAAGAAAGTTGGCACCTTAATTATGCAAACAATTGAAAACTATGCACTAAATCAAAACATTACTATCCTCATCCTAGGTGCTCAATTAACCGCACTCCCTTTTTACCATTCATTAGGATTTACCGAATACGGCGAATTATTTCTCGATGCTAATATAGAACATAAAATGATGAAGAAATATCTAAAATTAAAAACTGAACATTAATTGTTCAGTTTTTAATTACTCACTTTTATTATTTTGATCTTGCGGTTTATTATAATAATTTTTTAAACTACTTAGTATTAAAGTTATTTCAACCAAAAAGGTTGCCATAATGCCAATAAAATAATAACCATAACCAATAGCAATGCCAATCATCGCTGCCGCCCACAAACTTGCAGCTGAGGTCAGGCCACTAATGCTATTTTTAGAATGTAATATGGTGCCAGCACCTAAAAAACCAATTCCCGAAACAACTTGAGCACTTAACCTAACAGGGTCGACATTTACCACATCTTTCCCATCAGTTAGTTGAATAGCTCTTTGCACTGTCTCGACACCAACCATCGTTATTACTGCTGATCCTAAACAAACTAAAACATAAGTCCTAAATCCAACTGGCTTTTTATGTCTTTCTCTTTCAAAACCAATAATACCGCCTGCGATAAAGGCGAGTAACATTCTTAGGGCATATTCTACTTCTACCCCTGACATAAAATCACCTCTTTATATTATATGTATATTACATTTTAACATAAAGTTAACAAAAAGTTAACATAAAATTAACAAATAAAAAAATAAAGAGCATTGCTCTTTACTTACATATAGCTATTAATAATTCTCGTAAAATTTTACAGGCTACTGCGGTTGACGCACCTGATGGGTCATAATGCGGTGATAATTCAACAACATCAGCTCCAACAACATTTAAATCAGTAAACTTTAAAACCGCATTTAATAATTCATGAAAACTAATTCCACCCGGTTCTGGAGTCCCGGTTCCAGGAAATACAGCTGGATCTAAAACATCATAATCAATTGTAATATAGACAGGTTTATTCTTAATAATTGAAATCGCCTCATCTAAGCCATTTGTATTATATTTATTTTGAATTACATGGTTTTTAGCCCATTCAAATTCGTCTTTAGCCCCTGAACGGATTCCAAACTGAAAGATTTTCTGATCTCCAAGAATTTCCCAAGCACGATATAAAACATTAGCGTGAGACAATTTATGTTCGTAATACACATCCCGTAAATCCGTATGTGCATCAAAATGCAAGATATACATATCAGGGTATTTTTCTGCTACTGCTTTTATTGTACCAACGGATAATGAATGTTCTCCACCAATCATAATTGGCAACTTATTATCACTGATTAATTTTTTAGTAAAATCATATATGCTATCGATCATCAAACCAACATTGCCGATTGCTGGCACCAAATCACCTGCATCAAAGATTTTTTTATCAGTTAATTCTTTATTTTGATAAGGACTATATACTTCAAGACCGTATGATTCTTGGCGCATAATTTGAGGAGCAAATCTTGTCCCCGGTCGAAAGGATGTTGTACCATCAAATGGCGCACCAAATATAACGGTATTTGCTTCAGAATATTCGCTATCGCAAAATAAAAACGTTAATGTACTCTTTTTCATCTTTTCCTCCTATTAGTAAACTAAAATATTAATATATTCATTTGTTAAATCTTCTGTACCAGTCACTAAGCTACCTTTAGCCTTTGAATAAAGAATATAATTAATTGCTTCTTTACTTATTATTTCACCGGGTGCTATTACTGGAATTCCTGGAGGATAACACATTACAAACTCCCCGCTTACAAGATTCTCACTTTCTTTAAATAAGACAGGAATTTTTCTAGCATAGAAAGCTTCCCGAGGTGTTATTGATACCTCAGGCACAATAAACTCGAGTTTGGGAACTTCAATTTTATCAGATTGGTACTTTTCTTTAATGTCTTTTAATGCTTCAACTAATTTATTAATACTTTCTAATGTATCACCTAAACTAATTACACACATAAAGTTATTTGCATCACCATATTCAATTAAAATTTTATATTCCTCACGTAATATTTCACCGATTTCAAATCCTGATAAACCAATATTTGATACATTAATGCTTAGTTTTGTCACATCTAATCCAGCGATTGTATTACCATTAATTAAATCCTTAGAAAAGATAATATAACCACCAATCTCATCAATTTTTTCCCGAGCATACTCTGCTAGTTTTATACAATTATTAACCATTTCACTTCCATTTTCAACTAATTGCTTTCTCGACAAATCGAGACTAGTTAATAATAGATAAGAAGAACTTGTTGTCTGCGTAATGTTAATTATACTCCTTACATAATGAGGATTTATATATTTATTTTGGACAAGCAAGACAGAACTCTGCGTTAAAGAGCCTCCTGTTTTATGCATGCTTAATGCACACATATCAGCACCTAATTGAATTCCACCAAAAGGTGAATTATCACCAAAGTAAAAATGTGTACCATGTGCCTCATCTACTAAAACAAGCATCTCATACTCATGAGCTATTTTAACAATTTCTTTTATATTGGAGCAGATACCATAATAAGTTGGATTAATAATAAAAATTGCTTTGGCGTCCGGATTTTCTTCAATAGTCTGCTTGACATCTTCTATCGATATCCCTAGGGAAATCCCTAATTGATGATTTATTCCCGGATTAATGTAAACAGGGATTGCCCCACTAATAATTAATGCATTTATTGCTGATTTATGAACATTCCGAGGAAGAATTATTTTTTCGCCTTCTTTACAAGCAGCCATTATCATAGCTTGTACAGCTGATGTTGTTCCATTAACCATTAAAAATGCTTCATCACTACCAAAAGCATCAGCCATTAATTGCTCAGCTTCACGAATTACTCCTACAGGATGCATCGCATTATCAATTGATTTTGAAGAGTTGACATCAAATTTGCATGCTCTTTCTCCTAAAAATTCTTGGAGTAACTTATTACCTTTTCCTCTTTTATGACCAGGTACATCAAATGGTATTGTTTCAGCCTCAATTAAGTGTTTTAGCGCATCATATATTGGTACCTTAGAATGATCTAATTTCATTTCAATCTCCTTTATTTGTTTAGCATAGATAAACTTAAAGTTTATAATATATTATCTTAGACTATTTTATTACTAAGACATTATAAATGCAAGAAAAATAATTATTTTTTCAAATAAAAAGAACGATTACATTTATAGTTTATAATCATTCTCAATTATTATTAATTTTCAATTTCATAAAACATCACAATTGCATCTTTATACTTAGTTTGTAAGATGCTTTCTTCTGTTAAGAAAAAATCTGCTTTGGGAAATTCATTAAATCCAAGATTTAAAAACATAT
Organism: uncultured Haloplasmataceae bacterium; assembly: GCA_937919135.1. Classification (GTDB taxonomy): domain Bacteria; phylum Bacillota_I; class Bacilli_A; order Haloplasmatales; family Haloplasmataceae; genus CALFRW01. The sequence continues at coordinate 6,307 of CALFRW010000026.1, read as the reverse complement.
CTTTAATCGTGTCATTATTTATAATCACAAATACTCGATTAATTTCTTTATCACGTAAACTATTAAAAAATTTTTCATACATCTCAATTAGGTATTTTTCTTCAACTTCTTTTTCGAAAATAAAATACCTTATTAGAGCCTTTTGCCGGAATAACTCATAAGTTATCATTCCCACAATTTCATCATCACCGATAATAATAACCGCATTTTCAAAAAGTTCCTCTTCAATTTCTTTTAATGAATGCACTCCTTGAAGAAAAAGCATTACTTTTTCATAATCTTTAGGTTCATATAGCTTTACCACAATGTCTTCCAAGCAAATCCCTCCCCTAAAGAATATGTTATTAAACTTTAATTTATACCAAATAATTCTTTTATCTTTTCAACTATCAAAAACGAATATTTAACATTAGTGTCTTCCTTATAACCACCATTTGTAGCCACATCTACAATACATAATGATGGAAATAGAACACACCACCAATTGTCGCCTTCCCCTTCACCTAAAACGATATACACAGATTCATATTTACCTGCTGGATATAACTTATCATCATATACCTTTGCTGGAAAATTAGTAATCCCATAATCAACATAATAATTGATCTCAACACCATTTTCAGTTAATATTTTCTGAACAGTAGCTTCAATATCATCCAAATGATAATAAATTACTTTACGTGCTTCATACGGGTCATCAATATCTTCGATTAATGGTTTTATTACTTCAATTACTCCATCTCTAACCTTTAATTTTATTTCTTGATCATGAGTCTCATTACTATTAGCAACAATACGTAACCTAATTGCTTCTTCTGGTATATCATTACTCTTAGGTTGTGCAAAATTAATTTTATTGTTCATCGCAATTAAAATTCCAAACAATAAAATTAATAAGGTAATACCGCGACGCATATATTCACCTACCTTTCATATACATTATGAAAAAAAAGTAAGTAATATATGCAAATTATCTTAATTTATTTCTTCAAGTTGGATTGTTAACCAATTATATATATCAGAAAAGACTTCGGTTTTATTCAACTCATTTAACATTTCATGGCGACCATCAGGATATAATTTTAAATCAACTTTGGCAACAGATTTTTTTAATACTTGATATAATCGTTTTACACCTTCGCCTTGATAACCCACAGGATCCTTTGCACCTGATACGATTAAAATTGGGAGCTTTGCCTTAATTAATGACATATTACGCTTTTTACTAAGCTCGATTAACCCCCTTAAAAAATCATAATAAAACTGATTTGAACAAGTAAAACCACAAAAATCATCTGCGAGATATTTATCGACACTACTTTCATCACGACTTAACCAATCAAATTTTGTTCGATTAGGTTTAAAGGCTGTATTATAATTTCCAAATGATAATTTTTCGATTAGTTTCCCTGGCCTTTTTTTACCTCTGATAAGACAAACTAACTTACTGATAAATCTACCTATTTTAACAAACTTGGTTCCAAAATTACTACCACTAATAATTACTCCATCAACCTCATCATATAATTGAATATACCTTTCTAAAACAAATGAACCCATACTATGACCTAAAATATAAATTTTATGGTTGGGTATTTTTGCTTTTGTATCTAAGACGATTCGATTCAAGTCTAATACCATTTTATTAAAGCCATCTTTACCTTGGTAACCCTTATCCTCACCCTTCAATAATGAATTACCATGCCCGCGACTATCATAGGTAATGACTGAAAATCCTTTTTGATTTAGAAACAAGGCAAATTCCTCATATCTTAAACTATGTTCACACATTCCATGAACACATATAACCACTGCTTTCATATTTTCGACAATATATTTGTTGGTGCTTAATTCTACACCATCATGAGTTTTAACTTTTGTCATCTTTTTATCACTCCCTAATTTATTAAACTATAATTATTTTATCATACGGTAATTATTATTGTAATATATTATTTTGTAGTTTATAATATCTATTAATACAGCTTGTTTTAAATAATAAAAAGGAATGATTTTATGAAAAAAATTTTATTACTCTTTTTGACTTTTCTTAGTTTTACTTTTATCTTAACGGGGTGTAAAAAAGACGCAAATCTCCCTACTGATAATAATAGTGAATATATCCCTGAAGAAGATGAACTAACTACAATAAATCGTAAAATTATCTATGAAGTAAACGCTGATATTTATACAGAAGACTTAAATGAAACAATCGCAACAATTAAGAAGAATTTAAATGACGATGAATGGCTAGACTTAGAAGAAATTTATGAACAAGATGCGCACCTTGTGATTAGAGTAAAATCATCACGTCTCGATAGCTATCTTAATACTATATTTAAGGATAATGATGTCTCAAACTTTCAAAAAAGAGCAACTGATATCTCACAAAAATATCAAGATAAATCTGATTTAATTCTTACCTATGAAAAGGAACGGGATCGACTTCTGGAACTTTATGAAAATGCATCATTCTCAGAAGTATTATCGATTAGCAATCGCTTATCACAAATTGAAATTGAGATCCGCAAATTACAAGGTGAACTAAATAAGTTCGATAGTTTAGTTGATTACAGCACAATAACGCTTGATATTACAACTGATGAAGTTAACGATGAAGTTTCATTTGGAAGTAGAGTAAAAAATGCATTCACATCTGGTTATCATGCATTAATTGATTTCTTTGAAGTAATAGTAATCATAGTTGTCGCATTAACACCTTGGTTAGTAGTAATTGTACCGCTTGGATTAGTAATTTACTGGCTAAGAAAACGCTACAAAGAAAAACAAACAGCAAAAGAGACACCAACAAATAAACATTAAAGACTCTACTGGGTGTCAAGGAGAGAAATGAAAACAAAAATTGTATTAGTATTGGGAGTATTTTTTGTATCATTTGCGGCTATATTTGTTAAGTTGGTTGATATCGCACCATCTGTAATTGCGATGTACCGCTTAGGAATCGGTGGTTTATTACTACTACCTTTTGCCATAAAAAATCAAGAACTTAAAAAAACAACATTTAAGGACTTCAAACTTATTATCTTGTCGGCACTAATGATTAGTCTTCATTATCTAGCATGGTTTACATCATTAAAATATACATCCGTTACAAGTTCAACACTAATTATTTGTACTGAGCCCTTAGTCGCATTAATTTTAGGATTTGCCTTATACCGTGAAAAGGTATCGATAAAGCAACTTTCTTTATTATTAATCGCCTTATTAGGGGTACTAATTGTCGCTTGGGGTGATTTCAGTATAAGTATTGAGGCAGCAACCGGTGACTTATTAACTTTTGTCGCAGTTATCTTTTTTGTAATTTATTTATTCATTGGCCAAAATATTGTTAAAAGGTATTCATTCATAACATATACATCGTTATTATTTATTTTTGCGAGCCTTATTTTATTGATTTATAATCTGATTTTCGGTTACGAATTAATAAATTATCAGTTATCTGATTGGTTAATAATTTTATTAATCGCTATTATTCCTAATGCTGGTCAAGTAATATTTAATTTCCTTTTACAATTTGTCAAATCATCACTGATCGCAACCGCGATTTTATTAGAACCGATATTTGCGACGATCCTTGCAGTAATAATCTTAAAAGATCAAGTATTTCTAAATCATTATCTTGGTGGCATTATCATCATTGCCAGTGTATATATCTATATCAAATACGAAAAAATAAAATCCTGATTCCTCAGGATTTTTTTAATACACTATTTATCATCGCTTTCGTAATTGAACCTTCACGAATTATTTGTACCTCATTATGTTCAACTGCGACAACAGTTGAGGCTACACCAATATCAGTTATGCCACCATCAATAATAATATCGACATCGTTAATAAATTCATTTATCACTTCATTACCATTATTAATACTATCTTCACCTGATTTATTGGCGCTAGTTGTTGCTAGCGGCCCAATAGCCTTTAATAGTTCTAAACTAAGAGGATGATTAGGAATTCTAATACCAATCGTCGCTAAATTACTGGTAACATAATTAGGGATAATTTTATTTTTAGGTAAAATAACAGTTAACGGTCCTGGTAAAAAATAATTAATTAACTTACTAATTGGTTCAGGTATATGTTCAACAATCATTTTTATTTGTTCAAGATTAGCGCATAAGACCGCTATTGGTTTATTTTGAGGTCGATTTTTAATCCGATATATTTTCTTAATTGCTTCCTCATTAAAAATATTAGCACCAATTCCATAAACAGTATCAGTAGGAAAAGCAATAATATCAGCTTTCTGATAAATTGATAATGCTTTACTAATTTCAGTTGTTTTAAAAATCTTTGTCATAATAAACCTCTTGATAATTATTTTTCAATTAATGATTTACCGGTCATTTCTTTAGGTTGTTTAACTCCTAATAATTCTAACATCGTTGGTGTTATATCACCTAAGTTACCATCCGCTCTAATCTTAATTCCTTTTTTTGTAATGATTATCGGCACAGGATTAGTTGTGTGAGCAGTGAAAGGTTTTCCATCATAATCAATTAACTTTTCTGCATTACCATGATCAGCTGTAATTATCGCTATTCCACCTTTAGCTAATACTTTATCCACAACTTTACCTAAACAATAATCAACAGTTTCAACAGCTTTAATCGCTGCTTCAATATTACCAGTATGACCTACCATATCACAGTTTGCATAATTTAATATTATCACATTTAAATCATCTTGTTTTAATTCTTTTAAGACAGCATCTGTAACCCCATATGCACTCATTTCTGGTTTTAAATCAAATGTTTCCACGATTGGTGAATCAATTAAAATCCGTTTTGAACCAGGTATCTCTTTATCAACACCACCATCAAAGAAAAAGGTAACATGAGCATACTTTTGCGTTTCCGCTATTCGTAGTTGCTTCATACCTAAACTAGAAATATAATCACCAAAAGTATTAGTTAAATTTTGTAATCCATAAGCAATATCCCCGATAACACTTTTTGCATAATGCATCATACACACAAAGTAGATATCTTTAGGGCCCTTAGATGTATCTAAAACAGGTTTTCCTTCCTTAGCATAATCTTTAACCTTATCAGGATTTGAAAATCCCGTGGCAATTTGAATTGCTCGATCAGGACGGAAATTCGCAAAAATAATCGCATCATTATCTCTAACTAAACCATCATCACATACAACAAATGGAACGACATATTCATCAACTACATTTTCATCATATGATGAATATATTCCCGCCTTTGCACTATGATATTTTTTCCCTTTACCGATTGTCATCGCATCATATGCTATTTGTGTTAAATCATAATTTTTATCACGATCCATCGCATAATAACGTCCTGAAACGGTTGCAATCTTACCAATTCCTAAACGCTTCATTTCTATTTCTAGTTGTTCTACATATCCAAGTGCAGATTTAGGCGGAACATCACGTCCATCTAAAAAAGCATGAACATATACTTCCTTAGCTTTTTTTTCTTTCGCTAGTTTAAGTAAAGCAATTATATGATTGATATGCGAATGAACACCACCATCTGATAATAAACCAAATATATGTAATTTAGTATTATTTTTATTTGCATGTTCAACAGCCTTTATAAAAGCCTCATTCTGATAAAAATCTCCATCTTTAATAACTTTATTTATTCTAGTTAGTGACTGATATACAATTCGACCAGCACCAATATTTAAATGTCCAACTTCACTATTTCCCATTTGTCCTTCAGGAAGCCCTACAGCCTCACCACTCGCATTTAATGTTAAATTAGGATAACTATCGATAAAGCGAGTAAAGTTGGGCTTTTTAGCTAATTCTACCGCATTTCCTTCATACTTTTTACCATAAGCAAAACCATCTAATATAATAAGTGCTACTAAATTATTATTCATTAATGTACCTCCTTGCTTCATTTTTAGTATACATTTTAAACTAAATATTTACAATATAAAAGCCTTATTTTTATTATGTAAGCGTTCTAATAGACTTCTAGTTATATTGTTGATCCTTTATTTAAAATTAAACACTTTTTTTGTCTTTATATGTATGACGATAATATTATAAAAGGTTTGTTTTTAGTAACCTAATATCATAAAATTAAAGTGAAAGGCTGGTGATATTATGGCAGAGAAAAAGTCAAAGTCAGCACCAAAACCAAAGCAAAAAAGAAAGCAACCAACTGAAAAAAAGGAATAATTAAAGCCAAAATACCAAAAAGAATCCGTGAGTACCGGATTCTTTTTTTTACATATCAAAAAATTAATAATAATAAATGGGAATCTTAGCTTTCTCTGCTTCTTCAACCAGATTAAT
>CALFRW010000025.1 GCA_937919135.1 uncultured Haloplasmataceae bacterium | reverse complement strand
CACCTTGCTAGAGCTCTTGTTAATTCGCCAGACATTCTAATTCTTGATGAACCAACTAGTGCCCTAGATCCCACTTTTAAAAAGGCATTTTATCAAATATTAACAAAAATAAATCAGGAAGATAATGTTACCATTCTTCACATAACCCATGATATTAGCGGTCTTGAGGAAGGAAATAATAAAATTCTTTATCTTAATCAATCCTTAATCTACTATGGAAATCGAGAAGCTTATTATCGAGGTGAAAAAGATGACTGAAGCTCTACATTTATTAATTGAGGCCCTACAAACAAACTTTATTTTAAAAGCTATATTAGTTGGTGTTTTAGTAGCTATCAGTTCATCGTTATTAGGTGTTTTCTTAGTCCTTAAAAAATACTCGATGATAGGTGATGGCTTAGCTCATGTTAGTTTTGGGGCAATCGCCATTGCGGTATTTTTAGGTCTTACACCTTTATATGTATCGATTCCCCTCGTTACGGCTTCCTCAATATTAATCCTTAAATTAAATGAAAAGGCTGGAATAAATGGGGATGCCGCAATTGGCCTTGTTAGTTCATTTTCAGTAGCTTTAGGATATTTAATCGCTAGTTCGACAAGTGGCTTCTCTGTCAATTTATCTAGTTATCTTTTTGGAAGCATTCTCCTTGTGTCAAACACCGAAGTAATTTTGGCGATAATCCTATCTATAGTCGTTACATTCACGGTATTATTTCTATATAATAGTTTTTTCGCTCTAACTTATGATGAAGAATTTGCTTCAGTAAGTGGTTTAAAAACAAAAACATTAAATTATACCTTATCAATTCTTACTTCACTAACTATCGTACTAGGAATTAAAGTAGTTGGTACGATGCTAATATCTAGCTTAATAATCTTTCCCACCGTTACCGCATTATATGTTGCGAAAAGTTTTAAAAAAACAATAATTTTTTCGCTAATTATTTCTGTATCCTGTGTTATATTAGGCATTTTACTTTCAATAATGATTAACACTCCTACAGGTGCAACAATCGTTGTCTTAAATGGGATTTTCTTTATGATTTTCTATCTAATTAAAAAATTAAGTAGGTGATAATATGGATTTACTTTTAACTAATAAAGGGTTAAAAAAGACTAAAGCCAGAATGTCTGTACTAAAAATACTTTCTCACACAGCTTATCCTTTAACCGCAGAAGAAGTTTATCAAAATTGTCTAAAAGAAAACCCAACAATTAATCTTTCAACAGTATATCGAATCTTAGATACATTCTTAAAAAAAGGACTAATTTTAAAACCTGTCCTTAAAGATGATGTAACTGCATGTTATATTATTAATAGTCATCACCATAAGCATTATTTGATTTGTCAAGAATGTAAAAGTATGGTTAATATTGATTTTTGTCCCTTTGATGAATACGAAAAATATATTGAAGCGGAAACTGATTTCACAATCTTAAACCATAAATTTGAAATAATCGGTATCTGCCCTGACTGCAAATATAAGTAGCAACTATTTCTTCTCATCTTTTTTATCAATATTAATAATATTACTCGGTATTGTCGTAATTGTTACATCCTTAGCGATTTCT
>CALFRW010000024.1 GCA_937919135.1 uncultured Haloplasmataceae bacterium | reverse complement strand
AATATTTATAACGACATCTTTCTACTAAAATTTACACAAACTACTTGACAAGCTCTTTCTAAATCATACCATCTTTTATTTTTTGTGTTCTTTGTTTCTTATTTTTAGTAATAAACCATTAACATAAAGGTATTCCTGTAGTATAAAATAATTTATCAGGCATTGCTACTACACACTCAACTAAATCATTGTCAATTAATTGTTTTCTAATTTCCGTTGTTCATATTTATCGCTGATAAATTTTAAAAAAACCAAACCTAACACAACATGCTTATATTCAGCAGCATCAACACTACCTCTAAGTTTATTAGCGGATTCCCACAACGTTTCCTCAATTGACTTTTCATTCATAACTGCCATTATCCTACTACTCCTTTATAAGTTCTATTATTATTATAGCGTATTTTGTTAATTTTTGTAGGGATATTTAATTATATTTTTACTTATCTACATATACATAATAATAAAGTGTAGAGGGTTTCTACACTTTTTCAATTTCATTAATTACTTTTTCAGCACGTTCATTAGATTGATTAATAATTTCTTCTAGTGACATATGTTTTGTTTCTTCATAGTGTTTATATCTTATTTGGTGTATGTAATCAATATTTGCATCGTACACCAAATCATTTTCCTCGATTAGCATTGTAGGAGGAATAATCTTAATATCCGCGTAACCAAGCAATTTATTTACCAACTGAATTTTATCAATTGTTCGAATATTAACTAAATGTTTAAAATTCCAACTTAAAATATAATCACAATTAGAAAGAACTGCAAGCGATACATGGCGTAAATCATTAATACATTTTTCAGTTAATACACCATAATTTAAATATTCTTTTACTAATAATTTATTTTGCTCATTTTCAGTAAGAAATGTATAATTTATTTTTTTGATTTGTTCTAGCATAAAAACCTTTTTAGGATTGTTACACTCAGAAATCTCATCAAATGTTACATTTGATAAAAATACTTCATATTTATTTCCTATAAAATATTCCCAAAGTTTTTTTGTCTCGCGCATTTTTTCTGGGGTGTCAGAAGCATCCAGATGACTTATTATTGAAGTATCTAAATACAATTTTTTTAATGGCATACTTATACACCTTCTTTTTTCATATATATGTATTATACTACACTTTTGGCGCTTTTGACTAAATTATTTATTTATGGTATAAGTTAATTTTATATTTACTTAAAGATAATTATCTATATTTATGTCTAATAAAAATTTAAGTAATTTTATAAAAAGATTAGTTCCGATATCTGATTTTAGCAAAGAAAAAACGGCACAAATATTTAATGACTTAAGGGATCAAATCAAGAATTTGAATCTTAAATAATAATCAACCAGCAAATTCTTACTACCAGTTGACGAGTACGAAAAAATTAGTTACAAAGGCTAATAAGATGGATTTGCTTTTAGATTTTATTGAGAAATATAGATTACCTAAAATAGCTAAGAACGGAGACTTAGTATTTTTTGAAAAACTAAATAACGACATATAAATCATGAGTCTACATCGCTTCTAATGTAAATACTGAAAAAAAATAACCGTTAGTATCAGCTTACTATCGGTATTTTATATTTATTTTCTACAAATTAATTTTTATTTTGATTATTACTTATCAGTCGATTAATCATTTCTAAGTAATAAGATGAAACACCATCCTCATCAAACTCCTCGATTATATTAAAACCTACACTTTCTAAAGCCTTTACGGATTTTAAATTAGTTTTATATGTGAAAGCACATAATTTATTAATTGAATAACGTTGAAAGATAGTATTACAAAAAGTTTTTAAAACATATTTTCCAATTCCTTTACCCCAATATAATTTATCAAAGATTACAATACTAATAAATGCTTGTTTCTCATTTATTTCATCAATACTATAACACCATACATCACCAATATATGTTTCATCTACATAAATTACTTGTCCATAACTTCTTGAATTAGGTTTTAAAGTTTCGTAGTACATTTCAATTGCTTCATCTAAAGTTGTCCTGTAAAAGGGAAAAAGTTTTTCCAACGTTTCATCTTGAGTCTTTTCCCAAAATATTTTTACAGTATCAATGGTCCTTGGTCTTAAAAAAATATTTTTCATTTAATATCAACTAAAAAAATCTTCATTAAGATGCAAATTCATAGATTAGCCCACTCTCAACTATTAGATTTATTGTTTTTTTTGAATATTTTGGTAATAATTCTTGGAGGTCATCCTTTTTAAATTTATTATTTAAAATATAACATTTCAATAAATCATAATTTTCTTTTACTTGATATAATTCAACTTGATTAAATATATCTAAAAATTGTAAAATTTTATAATTGTCATTATTAATTAAAACTTTTCCACGTCTTAAAATGATTTTTCTATCCTTTACATTAATATCACGCTTTTTTGACTTTTCTATATTTGTGGTTACTTCAATTACATTTGGAACTTGAGTTGTCATACCTAATTTATTTAGAAAACTTAATCCTGTATAGTAACCTATAATTTTACTATCAGCATTAATATATTTTCTAAAAATAACATCCTCAAAAGAAAGTGTAGATTCACCAATTATAGTTTTTTTGGGAAAATAATAAATTCCATTAACATATCGTTTTATTAGTTTATTTTTTACAAGCCTAGAAAAACATTGACGAATATTATCGCTAGATACACCATCTATTTCAATATCGTTTATAAAAATAGGGGTGTTTAAATCGTATTTTTGTTTAAGATAATTTACTAATTCCATAGGTGTCACTTCCTTTCAGCTCCTTAATTATACATAATTATATTCTTGAAGTCAATATTTGTGACATTTTTATTGTCGTCATTAATTTTGTTCTTTATTCAATATATGAATTAAATCTTCTCCAAATTATAGATAAATCCATTAGTATTTTTTAGGGAATCTATAGATTAATCTAATCTACAATCTATAAAAAGAAAAATCAACGAATCAGCTTGAACTGTACTGTCGGTATTTTTGTTAAAATCCAATTAACTGCGTCTAATAAATTTTCTGCAATATAATCAGGGGTTACATTTTTCCAACAATCTCTATACTGCCCTAATGAACTACTGCCCCACCCCGTTTTCACTAATATTTTAATTGCTTTAACTGCATCAGCTGCAAACATGTCTGTCTCAACATCACCAATAACAACACAATTTTTTAAGTTTAAGTACAGAACATGACAAATATTTTTACAAATTGCTAAATAAGTTGATTTTATACTATAATAAAAATATCATTTCCTATTTTTTTTCTAAAAAATAAAATATAATTTTATTAGGTCATAATATTATGCTATAATTGAATTGTTAAGTTAAACCAAGAGATACTTAACAACAATAATATGGAGAGAAGGATAGGATGAAAAAAGTAATATTGATATTTTTTATTACATCCACTTTTATTATGTTGTATAGTAAAAAAGGTAATATTGTATATGCAAAGTCTGGTGATAAGACTATAATATCTGAAGAAGTTAGATATTTCGAAACATTTTATGAGCATGGACAGGAAAAGTATAAGAAACAGTTAAATAAAAAAGATTATTATAATAAAGTATATGAAGCTAAAATGAATAAAGAAAGAGCAAGAAAAGACAAAGAACAAGAGTTTAATATTTTAAGCGAAAATTATTTAGAACCAATTGATGGAGGTGGTACTGGTAGTCAATACGATGTTATAATTGATGGAGATGATAGTTATACAATAGTTAACTGTGATAAAACGTATTATACATATTGTAAAGGAACAGCTAAATGGGGTGCTGAATCAACTTACTCTAGACATATAACCACTGTAGAAATAAATCCTAATTCAAATAAAGGAAACATAACAACAAAATTAATATGGGATATCGTTCCTAAAAATCGTTATGAGGATTTAATAAGTGTAGGATGGGGATCTGCAAATTTAGTAGAAATTGGCCAAGATCCTTATAATGAAAGTATAAAAGTTAAAGGGAAACAATATGTTGAGTATGATATCTATAATTGGTATGTTTGTGATAGATCAATGTGTAGTTATAAAGCTGGAGAAGACACAATTACCTTTGATTACACATATGCAACTACTCCAAATCATTTTTCCACTGAAGATGAAGGGTTAGTACTATCTACCAATTTAAAGAACGATACTAGTCGTGATTATTGGACCGGATATGACATAAAGGTTACAAAAATTGAAATAACGCTCTCTGTACCTTTTGTAATACAGGGACCTGGAACATTTAAAGATGTATTCACATCAATCATATTCACAGCAGATTATGTGCATTTATATGATTATTATGATTTTAATTTTAGTGCTTCTGGGGGTATAAGTATGACTAAAATAGTTTCTGGATCAATAAGTATTAATCCAGAATTAAAAATTGATATCGACGGGCATAGACTTAATAGAGTGCAATTCTATTTCCCACTCTATTAATAAAATAGAATTTTTTAGAGAAAAATCTTATTACTTTTAAAGGAAGGTAACAATGAATAAAATAATATATAAGGTCAGTTATTGGCTATCTGGTACTTTTGCTATTGTTAGTATCATATTATTTATTTTAGGATATGAATCGGTTTATAAATATGATACAACAGTATACTATATATTTTGTATAGGGATTTTTAATGTTGCTATTAATTTTTTGTTATTTGGAATTAAAAACCATATAGAATACATTAAAGAATTTAAATCATAATTAAGACTTTAGGTTAATTAATATTAGCTCAAATGAGTTACCTTTTTAAGTCTTACTTGTATTTAGTTATAGTGGATAGGTTACAATTAATCGTACACTTTTTATAGATATAAAAGAGAAAACCGACAATATCAGTTTAAACTGTACTGTCGGTTATTTTCAATTTATAAATTCTTATTATTTTTCTTATATTTTTTATGAAAATTTACCCAAATATTAGTTAAACCATAAATAGCAATTAATACAATAATCACCATTAAAATAATATAAAAAGTTGGGTCAGTGTATTTATTATTGAATAAGGGAAACAAAATTATAATTGAATAGATAGCCCCACCTAAACCAACTAAAAAAAAGAGTGATAAATAAATATTACCTAATATAACTTTATTTCTTTCAGTTTTTAAATAATTTTCTATTAGTATGAATATGATTAACAGAAAAATAACTACTAAGCAAATACCTTGAGTTAATAAATCTAAAAATTCTTTAGGGTTCATTATTAAACTTGTCAACTCAACCACCAAAAAGATTACAATTAATTTGAACCCTAACTTATTTTTCATAGACTCTTCTCACAACCTTTCATTAAATTAATATTAACAAATTAGCCAATTTATGTAAATAGATAACTTTCATATTCAAGCAAAACGTTTTATATAAACTGTTTACACGGGTACAATAAAAGTGAACTATTTTACTTAATAAAGGAGGTTGATAAAATGAACCAAACAAAAGTAGCCAATAGATTAATTGATGAAAAGTCGCCGTATCTACTACAGCACGCTTATAACCCTGTAAATTGGTACCCTTGGAGTGAAGAGGCGTTTAACCGTGCAAGAGCTGAAGATAAGCCGATTTTCCTTTCTATTGGCTATTCTTAACTGGTGCCTGTGTCTTGCTGTCATTGGTGTCATGTAATGGAAAAGGAATCTTTTGAGGATGTCGAAGTTGCTAAAATACTTAATGAATCTTTTATCGCAATTAAAGTTGATCGGGAAGAAAGACCTGATCTTGATAATATATATATGGAAGTATGTCTTGGGTTAACTGGAAGTGGCGGATGGCCACTTACACTCTTTTTAACTCCTGATAAGAAACCTTTTTTTGCTGGTACTTACTTTCCTAAACATTCAATGGGGCAACATTCTGGTTTAATCGAATTATTAACTATTATACGTGAACAATGGAAAGATAATAAAAGTGAGTTAGTTAATTCAGCTGAAGAAATAACCAGAATTATTAAAGAAAATATCGGTAATATAAACCAACATGAGTTAGATGAACATATAATTGAGAAATGTTTTAACACATTAGAAATGACTTTTGATCCTAAATATGGGGGTTTTGGTTCACAACCTAAATTTCCGACCCCACATAATTTATTGTTCTTATTACGCTATGGCATTTATCACAAAGAGCCAAAAGCACTTGAAATCGTCGAAAAAACACTAATTCAAATGTATAAAGGGGGAATATTTGATCATATTGGTTACGGTTTTTCGAGATATTCAGTAGATAATAAGTGGTTAGTCCCTCACTTTGAAAAAATGCTTTATGATAATGCGATTTTATTAATGACTTATATAGAAGCATATCAATTAACCCACAAGGAACTATATAAAGATATTGCGGAAAAAATAATTACTTTTGTTTTAAATGAGATGACTAGTGAACAAGGAGCTTTTTATACCGCAATCGATGCTGATTCTGAAGGTGAAGAAGGAAAATTTTATCTCTGGACTATTAATGAATTAAAAACTATTTTAACACCTTTAGAATATAATTTTCTTATTAAACATTTTAATGTGACTGATAAAGGCAATTTTGAAGGAAAAACCATCTTAAATCTAATTCATTGGGATGATGAATATCTATTTGACTTTGATAATAATATGTTAGAAAAGATCCACATTAAGCTATATAATGTAAGAGAGAAAAGAATTCATCCTCATGTTGATGATAAAATCCTAACATCAATTAATGCCTTAATGATTTCTAGTTTTGCTTTAGCTGGAAAAATATTTAATAATCAAAAGTATCTTGATATAGCTGAAACAGCCCATGAATTTATTATGAATAACTTAGTCACAAAGGAGTACAGAATACTTGCAAGGTATCGTGAAGGTGAAGCAAAATATTTAGGTTACTTAGATGATTATGCTTATTTTATTTCAAGCTTAATTGAATTATTTTTAGCTACAGGTAAACATCAATATATCGATAAAGCACTGGATTTTAATACAAGAATGATTACCTTATTTGAAGATGTTGATCATGGTGGATTCTTTCAAACAGGTAAAGATAGTGAAGAATTAATAATGAAAACTAAAACAATCTATGATGGTGCCATACCCTCTGCTAATAGTGTAGTCACTATGAATTTATTAAGACTTGCTGAAATTACAGATGATATTAGCTTAACAAATATTGCTAGGGAACAATTTAAATACTTTTCCGAAAAAATAAATTGGACACCACAGGCTTATACCTATATGTTAAGTGCTTATTTATTTTATCAAGCTAGTAAAAGAAAAATTGTTTTAGTTGCTGATAAAAACAGTAAAGCTTTAAGTGAAACTTGCGCAGTATATAATACTAAATATTTACCGTTTACCACAAACATAATACTCCATAAAGAAACACTAGCGAGTTCGAAAATATTTACTGATTATCATAATTTCACAAATGAAATGGCTGCCTATATTTGTGAAGATTTTCAATGTAATGACCCGATTTTTAGTAAAAATGAAATCATTAATACAATTAACAAAATGAAGGTTTTCTAACCTTCATTTTAAATATTCGCAAAAAATTGTACTAATATAGGAACTGCCAAACTTAATAAAGCTCCATGAATAAATGATATCAACGCATATTCATCATTTGTAGCTTTAGATATAAGCGGTAATGTTGTATCCATACTAGTAGCACCAGCAACACTAATTGCTGAATAAGGTGAAACCCTTTTTGCGACAATCGGGATGATGAGAAAGGCGATCATTTCTCGAAATACATTGGCGAGAAAGCCGATTGTCGCTACTTCAGCTCCACCTACAGGAAGTAATAATCCACTCGATATACTATACCAGCCTAAACCTGATGCAATTGCAAGGCTTAAAGAAAGTGACCTATGTAAGATAAAACCAACTAATAAACCCCCTAATAAACTTCCAATAATAGTACCTATTGGTAAGATAAGAATCTTCATACCAGCTTTTTTAATATCTTTAAAAATATGTTTATTTTTACCAATCCCAATTCCAACAAAAAAGATTACAATTGTTAAAGTAATATTAATCATCAAATCCAAATATTTAATATCAGGAATAAGATAATAACCACAAACAATTCCTAACAAAACCACACCAAAAATAGTTAATGTCATTTTCATTTTCGCTTACCTCTAATCACAAAAGTTGTTAATAAATAAACAACAATAATACTTCCACCTATTGTAAATAAAGCATAAAGTAACGCAATTAAACCTACTTTATCAATATTGCTGATTACATCCCTATTAGTGCCAATACTTATTCCCATAATAAATAATAAAACAAAGATTCCGATCATTGTTAAATTATCATTATGCTGCTTTGAGATTTTACTTGTAGCACCAATTAATATCCCTATGCATAAACTAATATAGATAAACCACATCTTTTATTCTCCTTCAAAGAGAGTATCACTTGATACTCTCTTTAATATTTTATAACTCCTGTAATCTTTTTTTAACCATTTCATATTTTGTTTTATAATCAACTAGTTTCTCTTGTTCTGTTTCTACTTTAGCTTTTGGAGCTTTTTGAATGAAGTTAGGATTACTTAACATCTTTTCACACCTGGTAACTTCATTTTCTAATTTATTTAGTTCTTGTTTTAAACGATCAATTTCTGCATCAATATCGATTAATCCTTTTAATGGTAATAATATCTCACCATTAGTGATAACTGCCGTCATAACTTTTTCATTTATCTGAAAATCTTTACCTATTTTTAAAGTTTCTGTATTACAGAACTTCTCTAAATAATCCCGATTACTATTTAATGTTTCGATTAAAACATTATCTTGAGTCTTTATAATCATTTCAATTGGTTTAGATAGTGGCGCATTAACTTCACTACGCAGATTTCGTACCGCTTTAATTATTTCCTGAATCATAGTCATCTGGTCACACTCTTTATTAAACTGAAAACGATTATTAATTTCCGGCCACTTACTGATAGTAATTGAAGATGTTGTATGAGGTAACTTCTGATAAATTTCTTCAGTCACAAAAGGCATAAATGGATGAAGTAATTTAATAATTGCTTCTAAGACATAAATTAACACAGCTTTTGTCGTTTGTTTTACCAATTCATTATTACCATATAAGGCTAATTTGGACATTTCAATATACCAATCACAAAAATCTTCCCAAACAAATTTCTGTAAATGTCTACTTACTTCACCAAATTCATATTTTTCGTAATTACTATCAGTAATTTTAATTATTTCATTTAAGCGAGTTAAAATCCACTTATCACTAGTACTTAAGTAATTTGTATTTATTTTAAGTTCTCGTTCATTATCATCAAGATTCATTAATATATAACGTGATGCATTCCAAATTTTATTAATGAAATTCCATGATGCTTCGATTTTTTCTTCCATATATCGTAAATCTTGTCCCGGTGCTGAATTAGTTGTTAAAAAATAACGTAAGCTATCACAGCCGTATTTGTCAATAACATCCATCGGGTCAACACCATTACCTAGCGATTTACTCATTTTCCGGTTCTCACTATCGCGGATTAACCCATGAATCAAAGCAGCTTTAAATGGACGTTTACCAGTAAACTCTAAACTTTGAAAAATCATTCTCGCTACCCAGAAAAAGATAATATCATAACCAGTCACTAATGCATCTGTCGGAAAATAGGTTTTATAATCATTGGTTTTTGGATCTGGCCATCCTAAAGTTGAAAATGGCCATAATGCTGATGAAAACCAAGTATCTAATACATCTTCATCTTGAAGATAATTTTCCATATCTTTTGGTGGTGTTTCAGAAACAACTATTTCACCAGTTGTTTTATGATAATAAGCAGGAATTCTATGACCCCACCATAGTTGTCTTGAAATACACCAATCATAAGCATTTTCCATCCATTGATTTAAAGTTTTTTCAAATCGTTCGGGATAAATTTGTACTTTCTTTTCTTCATCTAATTGATTCTCAAGTACCCCCTTAGCAAGTGGCTCCATCTTAACAAACCATTGCTTCGACAAATAGGGTTCAACAATTACGCCTGTTCGTTCACTATGACCTACTGAATGAAGGTGCTTATCAATTTTGACAATTAACTTTTCAGTTTCTAAGTCTTTAACCAATTGTGTGCGACATTCAAATCGGTCTAAGCCTTGATATATTCCTGCTAATTCATTCATTTTACCATCAGGATTAATACAAAGTGGTCGTGCTAGATTATGTCTTTGTCCTACTTCAAAATCATTAGGGTCATGGGCTGGAGTAATTTTAACAGCTCCTGAACCAAAATCTTTTTCGACATATTCATCGGTTATGACTGGGATAGCTTTCTTATTACCAGGTATTAAAACAAATTGACCTACAAGATGCTTATACCTTTCATCATGTGGATTAACCGCAACAGCTACATCACCAAACATCGTTTCAGGTCTAGTTGTCGCAACTTCTAAATAACCACTATTATCCGCTAACAAATATTTAAAATAATATAAAGCTCCTTCTACTTCTTTATGCTCAACTTCGATATTTGATAAAGCTGTTTGTGCTTGAACATCCCAATTAATAATTCTTTCACCACGATAAATTAAGCCTTTGTTGTACATAGCGACAAATACTTTATTAACCGCTTCGTTTAATCCTTCATCTAATGTAAAGCGTTCTCGTGAATAATCAAGAGATAACCCTAATTTAGCCCATTGTTTTCGAATAAAATCAGCATATTCTGTTTTCCATTGCCAGGCAATTTCTAGAAACTTTTCTCTCCCTAGATCATAACGTGAAATACCTTGTTTACGTAATTTTTCCTCGATCTTTGCCTGAGTTGCAATCCCAGCATGATCCATTCCCGGAAGCCATAATGCATCATAACCTTGCATTCTTTTACGACGAATTAAAATATCCTGAATTGTCGTATCCCAAGCATGACCTAAATGTAATTTTCCCGTGACATTTGGTGGTGGTAAGACGATTGTATAATGCGGTTTATTAGATTTACAATCAGCTTTAAAAAATTCGTTTTCAACCCAATATTGATATTTACCATTTTCAACTTCTAGGTGATTATATTTTTTGGCCAGTTCTTTCTTCATTATATCACTCCTTATTTTTGTAATCACTGTCAATTATCGCATATTTCTTTAAGGTACATGCTGTACCATCCCATTTTACTAATCCCTTACGTTTTATACCTTCATAGGTAAACCCTAATTTTTCAATTACACGTTGACTTTGATAATTATTAATATCATGTGTTATTTGAATTCTAATTAAATTAAACCTATCAAAGCCAATTTTTATTACTTCTTGACAAGCCTCAACCATATATCCATTACCCCAATATTTCCGGTTTAAGACATAGCCAATTTCACCACAACGATTATTTTCATTAAAATAAACAAAATCACACATACCAATCATTTTATTCTCTGTCTTAAGGATTAACGCATAAGCTTCCGGATAATTATTATCAATCCGTTTATCAAAGATATTTTCAATCGCATAATATGTATCGGTAATTTTTTCATGCGTTTTCCACGTTAAAAATCTAGTCACTTCTTTATCACTCGCATATTCAAACATATCTATGGCATCACTAATACTTACAGGCCTAAGTATTAATCGTTTTGTTTCAATTGTAGGCATTTTTAATAACGCTTTATCCATCATTTCCTCCAAATAAAAAAAAGTCGCTCCATAAGGAACGACTAAAATCGCGGTACCATCCTCTTTGAATTAATAAATAATTCCACCTCGGATCCTTAACGCGGAAAACGGATATTACTACTTAAGTTCATAATATCAGCTATAACGGCTACCTTCAAAATAAAACTCAAGAACTTTTCACCGTCCAGTTCCTCTCTAAAAGAGTACTTACTTCTACTCCTCCGTCTCACTGCATTTATTGATATATATTATATTATACACATTTTCTGATTAAGTTCAATAATTATTATTGATTTTTTAGACCTTTTTTATGCGTATTTCATAAAATAATAATATATTACTTTATTGAAAGGAGTATAAACACCATGCGGAGAAAAAACCCTAACATTTTTGGTTACTGCGTTATCCTCTGTATTTATCAATTTCTTTTAATGCTCTTCTTCTTTACTACCGCTAATTTCATTCTCTTTATCATCTTTCTTATTGTGATACTTCTATTTTTATTCTTCGGTAGAAGAGTTTATTGATTCATATTTTTGATACAATTCAATTGCTTTTGCACCTACATATAGATTATTTACTAATGTATTAATTGATTCGAGATTTTTATTTTTACTTAAAAAAGTAATATCAATATTTCTAATAATATAATATAATACGTTTAAAATAAAATAGTAAAATTCAAATTTAGTAATTTCATCATTGATTATTAAATTCATCCAATCAACATCATACTCACTATAATCAATAAACAACATAATATAATCATGAACTTTAAAACCAATTGTACTGTGATCTAAACTAATTAAATAATTTTTTTCATTAGTGACAATAAAATGATCGATACTAGGATTATTATGAATAATACAATAATGATAAATGTCAATAGTATCAAGCAAGGTTTCAATTTGACGATCAAGTTCCAGCATAATATTTTTTATATACATGATTTCATTGTATTTGACGATATACGTCCAATCAAATATTGATTTGTATTTTTTATTCTCACATTCAATGATATATAAATCTAAAAGTTGAAATTGTCTTTCAAGACGCTTTAACTTTTTTTTATATAAGCGATTAAACTGTGAACGATTAAAATTTTTACTTATAACTGTACTTTTATGTAACTTATGGAGTAAATCTATATAATCAATTAGCTTTTTCTCAATCGGATAATCGATATCCTCATAATACTTAATTAAATAATATAGATTTTGATTAAATACCAGATATAGTTGATTGTGAATACTTGCCTCAGGCATAATAAAATGAGTAAACTTTTGTGATAATAAAAAATAATAAATATCGATTACTTCTTTATTTTTAACCTTCTTTAATATATATTGTTTTTTATTTGTGGTAATAATCTTAATTGTATCATTAAGAGGAGTAGCTTGGGCAATTTTAAGCCGATAGTTCGTCGCGACACTATCGAGAAGCGATTGGCTTAATTTAATCATCTTCCAATTTAAGGACTATCTTTTCATCATCAAATTGGTATTCTTTACAAATTAAAGCTTTAGATAAATTACGAGCCTCTAATAATTCATCAATTGTTTCATGCTTTTCAAGAAGTAAAATCTTATAAGTTGTAAACTTATCATTATCTCGAGGAACAAAACTAGTATCAAAACTACTTAGCATTGCCTCTAATTTAGTACTAAAACTTTCAAGTTCTGGTTCAATTTCTACTTCCGCTTCAACAATTTCTGTTTCATCTAAAACGGGAATTGGTATGTCTTCTTCTTCACTTCTTATATTTAATGCTTTATCTAGATTTTCATCCACCTCTTCTTGAAATGCGATAATATCTTCATCAGCTTCACTATCTACCTCTTCTATATCATCCCTTGGAATCTCAATTGGTGTTTCTTCTACCTCTTTTTCTTCTTCTTTTAATGTAACATCTAAATCAAAAATAACCTCTAACCCTCTACCTGGAATTAACTCATATTTAAAATTTGTGATTGTAATTTGAGGATCACACTCAGCATCGTCAATTAAAAACGATACTGGAATATCATGCTTGAATTCCATGATATCACTACTATTATCTAATAGATAATCTCCAGTAATAATAACTTCACCAGTTAGTTCCCTTTTATCATAATTTAAATTATCTGTATTAATTTCAACACTTTCAAGCTGTTTAATATGAGGCAAAGTTATTTTATCATCATAAGGTATGGTATATTTCATTTTTTCATCTCCAATCTACACTTTATCATTATAATTTATGAAATATATATTCCATTTATGATTGATGTCTAACCATTAATTATTTTATGTTCCAATATTTTCGAAGGTGTCTAAATTTAGCTTAGAAAAAATAAATTACCCAGGTAATCATTTGAAAAAATAATAAAAAAGTCTCCTTTTTCTGTAAGAAAAAGGGACTTAATTCATTCATTTCTTAATAAATCAATTATCTTTATTTTGTAAATTTTTCTTAATAACAGCCAAACATAGATGATATTAACTACAATTGCGGCAGTAAAAGTTACCATATATATATTAACATTAAATAAATCAAAACTAAATCCAATATCAAACAGTTTTAAGAGTTCCGCGAAATTATTAATAAGCCATATCGAAAATGCTGATGAAAAGATATATGAAGCAAATATAATAAACAGCGAATCAAGTATAAATATTGAATTAATGCGTATTTTAGAAATCCCCATTGATAGTAATATTCCAACTTCTCTTCTTCTAGATATTACCCTTTGATTTATAAACACTTTATAAGTATTAAACATTGCAAATATTATTATTAAAAGAATTATTGCTGTTATGTTTTTAATATAGCTAAATCCTTTTTCTACATATATATATGTGCTTAAAAAGGGACTATTTAAATAAATATTTCTACTTTGTAAACAACTTAACTCACTTAACTCTTCATTTGTTGATAAGATAATTCCATTATCACTAAAAACTAATTTCAACGAAATATAATCCATTTCTGAAACAATAACTTTTGGTTCTTCATCGTGAAATATTCCGATTATATTGAAATTAAACTCACTTTTGTTAATTGATAATTTTAATTTGTCCACTTTAATTTCCTTATTAATATCATTTAATAAAGTATCTGAAACAATAATATCATATTTATTTGTATAGTTATCATTACCAATCATGATAGTTAAATCATCATGATATCTTTCTAAATAAAGGTAGTTCCAATCTATTGAATGCTCATGATAATAACGCACTTCTAATTGCTCATCAAATTTCATTAAATTATTTAATGTACGCTTATTTAAAAAAATACTTGAATAAAAAGAATTGACATTAATGTCATTAATATGATTCTCATGGTTTTCATAATCAGTATCATATATTCCTTTAATAGTTAGGAGGATACCTTGATGATCGATTACTTGATTTATTAATCCCTTTTTCGAATCTAAATCGTTAAAATAACTTGTTTTTACTAACACTTCAGCAATATAATCAGTAATTAAAACCTCATTATCATCCAATTTATGATTATTTATTATAAATGCCTTATTAATTGAATAATCCTTTATATCAATATCTACTTCATAATAGGGAAACAATTGATTGGTTAGAATCTTTGAAAAATCCCGCTTCTTATTTGCGGGAATATTATCAGAATGAGAATCTACTAAATTACTATATCTAATATTATTTCTCACTAATTCTTTTTTATAAGCTTCTAATGGATTATAAAAAGCGATTGTTATAAAAAGTAGACTTATAATGAACAAAATTGTAAATATTGAAATTGTTGACATTGTTTTTGAAATAAATTTTTTAATGTTTTCTAATATCATCATAAACATACTTTTTAATCTTAACTTACCAAATTGTAATTTGGATTCTACATCATGTTCTTCATTTACTTTTTCTTCCTTTAATTTTACATCTATACAATTATCTGTTAACGAGATTACATTCTCAGAAAATTCATCTATAAGAATTGGATCATGACTAGCACAAATCACAAGCTTAGTTTGAGAAATATCCTTAAATAATTTGCACAAATTTCTGCTGTTTTCTTTATCCAAATTACTTGTTGGTTCATCAATAAGGATAATCTTCGCTTCTTTAATTAATGATCTGGCAATCGCAACCCGTTGCTTTTCACCACCACTTAGATACTTAACTTTCTTATTCGCTAAATCTCCGATATTAACTTGTTCCAAAACCTTAAATATCTTTTCTTTTCGATTTTTTGTAGCCCCTGTCCCTAATGCTATTTCAATGTTTGCATATACTGTAAGTTCTTCAATTAAATTATATTCTTGAAAGACAAAACCATAGTATGTAGATATATACATAATCTTTTCTCTTTGAGATAGTAATGTTAAGTTTTGATTATTATATCTTATCTCACCTTCATCAGGATTTTCTAATAATCCGATTATATTTAATAAAGTACTTTTTCCAACCCCGCTTTCCCCTATTAATAAATATAATCCTGTCTTCTTGAAGCTTAGACTAAATTTATCAAATATAATTTTATCATGATATTTTTTAGATATGTTGTTTACAATTAACATGATATCACCTTGATATTTCTTTATACATTTTATTAATTGATGTTTTACTAGCTTTTTTATAATTGATAATCCAAATAATAATATAACTTATAACAATATAAAATAATATGATTAAAATTATTGAGCTAATACTAATTATTTCTGAGCCGATGCTTACTAATCCCTCAAAAAGTATAAACTTTTTGGTAAAAAAGTTAATTATAAAGGAGAAGAAGATAAATAATAATGAAGAAATAAGGATAATAAAGAAATTTTCTTTATATAACAAACCATTTAGCTTTCTTTGATTATATCCTAATGATCTAAGTATCGTAATAGTTCTGATTGTTTCCTCATTTCTAATTAGATTATAATTAATAATAATTGATATGAAAAAGACAATAAATATCATAAACAGTATAAAAGTAATTGATGTTATTATTTTGATAGTTTTAAGCAGATTTTCATAAAAAGATGTCTTAGTATATATATTATATGACTTGTCAATTAATTCAGCTAAATTATCTATCGCATCTTCATCAACCATTATCCCCGTTAAATCACTAAAATCAAATATTTGTTCCTCATTAACTACAAAAGATAGTGTATAGTAATCGATTTGCATATTTACGTCATTAACAATCCCTTTTATATATAATTTTTTTTGTAAATTATAATACGTATAAACAAACGATTTGTTCATCTTATCATATATTTCTTGACTATTTTTTAATATTTCATCGTAAGAATAATTTGAATTTCGATATAAGAAGGAGGTAGTTATATAAACTTCATTATTTAAAAGTTCTCCTTTTTCACCTGCAATTACATTTTCCTCGATGTAATCAGCATACTTTAGTATAGCATAAATTCTCGTTTGTACATTATCATTTAGAATCATTTCATGATACTTAATTCTAGCTTTTACCGCAGCAAGTGTTGCTTTAGTGGTATAAATATTACAGAAAAAATGTATTTTATTATCAGAAAAGACACTACTTGGTATCCTACTTGAACCACTATACAGCTTATAATTTGTTTTAATTATCCCAGTAATAGTAAAACTAAAATGTTCTTTATTAATGTAAAAATCATATGTTTTACCGATTAACTCCTCAATTTCTACAATATTTTCATATTCGATACTATTTTTAATAAGTACCAGCGCTAAATAATCGGTTAAAACGATATCAAAATCATTTTTAGGTAAACTTCCAGCATATAAATCAGTTTCAGTAAAATTGTTGCCAAAAACAAGATTATTACGATATGAATGATAAAATGAATCATTACTTTCGGAATTCTCAAAATGCAAATTAATATAAGGAAAATTATTAAAATGATAATCATTTAATAATTTAACATCTTCACTTAAAAAGCTCTCGTGATAATTAAAAATATTGTCTGAAGTTTTCTTGATTATCATGGTTTGCAAGCCCTCACTTTTTAAAGTGCTGGATAAAACGTCTATTTTGTCTAATCTAGATAAAGTTAATGTAATAGCGAGAAAAACCATACCAAAAAGCAGGATAAAAAAGTACCTAAAAATCCTTTTTCGATTTTTTTCTAATGCAAATAGTATATATCTTAATTCTTGTTTTATTGATAGTTTTAGGGACACATTATTAATTTTTAAATCATTAACATCTATAGAGTCAAATTCATTACAAGATTCAATATATCCATCCCTCAGCATAATTGTATTGTTTGAATATTTTTTTGCCATATTTTCATCATGGGTAACACATATAATTAAAATATCATATGATAATTCTTTTAAGATACTCATGACATTATCAGCATTTTTTTGATCCAAATTACCCGTAGGTTCATCGGCTAGGATTATTTTCGCTTCTTTATATAACGCCCTCGCAATAGCTACTCTTTGACGTTCTCCTCCACTTAAAGTATTAACTTTCTTAGCTTTTACATCATGTAAATTTAACTTTATTAAGATTGATTCGATTTTATCAAGGTTGTCCTCACTCTCATTAACTGCCATTTTAATATTATCAATTACTGAGTAATCTTCAAAAAGATTATATTCTTGAAAAATAAACCCTACATATTTAGCTCTATAAGCATCTATTGTTGACTGTTTAGCAGTTGTGATATTTTCAGAATTAAGAAATAGGTTACCACTATCAGGAGTTTCCATTGAGCCAATTATATTAAGTAATGTACTTTTTCCACTGCCACTGCTTCCTACAATTGTGTAAAAACCTTTAGAAGAAAAGGTAAATGATAGATCTTTTATTACACTTTTGCCATGATAACTTTTATTAATTATTTCTACCTTAATCATACTTCCTCCTAAAAATATTGTCGGGAAATAAACTGTATTATCAATTATTTCACTACTATGTTACGATTGATACCACTCTGTTATTTTTGTTAATACTTATTAAAAAGTTGTATCTATCTGTAATGTTTATATTGGGACTAGGCCAAGGAGCATTATAAACAAATTTACCATAAAGCGACATATTAATTTGATAAATATTTGTTGTAGTGTTTTTCTCGTAAATAACTAAGTACCTTAATGCGGAAGTTGATTTAAAATAAGTGATGTCATTCTGTAGACCATCTACATAGTTATATACAACTCTAAATTTTCTATTAAATTTGTCTCCAGAATTTATAACCTCTCTATATCCTGCGATATCTAAATCATAAATTGTCTTTGTTTTAGATATGTTAAATGTTCCTGTAATACTACCTTCTGGCGTTTTACCTTCATAACCAATAGAAATTCCCCCACCTCCAGAAACTGTCACTGTTTTTGAACCTGGTGTGGCTAATGGTGAGCCTTCAATAAGTCCACCTTCAAAATACCATGACGACAATGAAACTGCTTCCGATTTACATCGATCCTTTTTTATATTATTTGGATTTACATACATGTCAACCAATATAGCAGCATACTCTTTCTTATTAATACTGTCATATCCTTGGATAGGTTACAATTAATCATACACTTTTTATAAAGAGATGTTAAAATAGAAA
>CALFRW010000023.1 GCA_937919135.1 uncultured Haloplasmataceae bacterium | reverse complement strand
TTTACTAGGTAGTAAAACCCTCAAATTAAATAAAGAAAAAGCGGAACTTAGCAAAATAGAATATGAATATAAATTTATTAATTGTTTTTAGTAATTTCATTAACAATTTATTATTTAATCTGGTTTATTATAAATTCTTACTTCATAACTACCATCAAGTTTCCGAAAGCGCTTTATATAAGCGTGCCGTTTACTTTCATCTTCAAATAAAAATTGGAATTTCACTTGGATGAGTATTTTCATCTAAATGATCTTCCACTGCTTGATCTTGTTTTACTTTCGTAACTTCACGCTTAAATGCGAATACTGAGATGTTTAAATATATTATTAGTGGTAGATAATACCTGAAAAATCATATACGATCTATTTTTTTAATTTCATGAATTGACGTTTTTGTTTGCTGCTTAAGAAAATGGGCTATATCATTAACACTAATATTTTCATATAGATGTTTTGTATACGGCTCTAGAATTTTAACTATGACTGTGCCTTTAGTTAATTTCCCAATAACTTCGTGAGCTTTATAAATATTTTCAGTACCAACAATAACAAGTGGTACAATTGGTACACGAGCTTTTAGAGCAAGTTTTAGTCCTCCTGTATGAAAGTCAGCTACAACATCATCGGTAACAATATTAGTTATTTCACCTTCAGGAAATAGTAACAATGAATGACCCTTTTTAATATTATTTACCCCTGCTTTTATGCCTTTAATAGCCTCGCGAGGGTTTTTCCGATCAACAAACACACATCCAATCGACTTAAACCAAGGTGCAAGTACAGGAATGCGATCAAACCATAAATCTCCAGCGATAACTGCACCCATCTGTTTATCAACCGCATAGCCTACAAAATACGGATCAATCATACTCGGATGATTTGAAGTGTATAATACCGCCTCATTATTAAGGTTTTCTTTTCCTAAGACGATTACCTTTGATCCAGACTTTTTAATAATAATATCGCAAACTCGACCAATATATTTAAACCGTTCCTCAATACTATATTTTTCGGGTTTTTTATAACGTTTTCTAATTGGTACAATATGAAATAACACATAAATCAATACATTAAGATATACCCAGAGAATTCTCACAATAATCGTCTCCAATCTTAGGGATTATAACCTTAGTTTCAAAACCAGAACTAGCTGTCTGATATTCGACTTTTCCGCCTCTATTCGTAACTTTCAAATCTATTCCTTTTAAGCCATTGCCTTTAACAATTTTCTTACAACCAACCCCATTATCTTTGATTAAAATAGTTAGTTGTTCATTATTAACAATAATGTCTAGATATACTAAACTAGCTAGTCCATGTTTGATACTATTTGTCAATGATTCTTTGATTATCGAACAAATAAGGTCTTTAATTTCCATTAACTCATTAACTGCTTCATTAATATTTAAAAACACTTTTACTGTATTTAAACTTTCGATATTAGCAATTATTTTTTTTATTGTCGTAGTAATATTTTCATTATCATCATCTTTTAAAGCATAAACAACTTTTCTTAAATCAGTTAAACTATTTTTAGTGATCGTTTGTGTTTTTGATATTATTGCCGCTATCTGTTTATTATCTGTTCCTAACATATGCTTTAGACCATCAAGATGCATATTTAATGCTACTAAATTATGTCCTAAATTATCATGAATTTCTCCAGCGATCCGATTTCTTTCATTCGCAAGCAGTAATCTTTTATTTTCTTCGTCTGATAATGCTAACTCCTGATTAAGCTTATCAACTTTTCGTTTTGCTTTAATTAAACTTTTATATGAAAACAACGCAATTAAATAAAAAAACCACAATAAAAATGACATTAATATATCAACTAAATCAGTTTGCCAATAGATTATATCCAACGAGATACTACTACCGATAAATAAGAGTAATACGATTAGGAGTTCTCCTTTTAATAGTAGTTTAGCAATTTTGCCGTCATTATATAAGATTATTTCATAAATTATCATATATAAATATACTGAAACATATCCAGATAAAAGGATTATAATAACCGGACTAATAAGCATTGACATTAATAAAGAAGCATAGTATTTACGCTGATTTCGATAAAAATAATTATGGCGTAAGTAATCATTTACCAATATAAATAGGAAAAGTCCCGTGAAAATAAAACAATTATTAAGATCAGCTTTCGTTCTTATAACAATATCAACTAGGATTAAAATCCGGAGAATAAAATATACATAATTAATATAACGTTCTAGGTTTTTCATAATACTTCCTCATGATTATATTAAATCCATTATATCACAAAATATTTTTTTGAACGCGATTTTTATAAATTAAGTTAATTAAATAAATCACAACAACAATTATTAATAAAAGGATACTCTTTACAAAAAAGACACTACTACTATTGACATTTTGATATAAGAAAGTACCGATTAGTGGTCCAAGGCTTCCACCAATACCAGTAGCTAAGCTGTATAAACTATATGATTTCCCCCGGCGATTTTCTCCCAAAAACTCGATAATAATCGCAGATAGTGCTGGAGCATAAAACATATTAACGACATTAAGTAGTGTATAAAAAAACATAAATGGATAGTATTCCGTAATGAAAGGGATAAATATTTGCATCACCGCATTGATAAATAAACCAAGAAAAATAATTGGTAATTTAGCATGTTTGTCAGCAAAGGCACCAAATTTTTTTGGTAAAAAAGTAGCTAGAATTGAGCCTGGCACAAATAAGAGCACAATTAAACCTAAGTCATTTGTGATATAATCACTAAGATAAATGAGGTATATTGGCGCAGTTATGCTACTAATTAAAGCGATAAAACCGATAATTACAAAAAAGATGATTAAAAACTTACTGTTTCTAAAGCTTGTATCTTCTACCTTTTTTACTACTTTAGTTTCTTTAACAGATTTAACGGCAATAAATAAGGCGATTATATTAAAAATAAAGTAAATAATAAAGACATCGTTTAAAGACTTCATCATTGAATTATATAAAATAAAAATAAAGCCGATCGTACTACCAATAAATTCGCCTCTTACTTGCGTTTGTCCAATAATACCAAAATTTTCCCCTCGCGTTTTCTCATCACTTAAATCGGAAACAATCGTATTAACACTAATCCATAAGAAAGAAGCTGCGAAACCTTGAAAAACCCGGATAATCAATAAGTGTGTAAGATTACTTGAGACGATATAAAGAAAATTAACAATCAAGTATAAAATAACACCAATAATCAAGCTTAATTTTCTCCCTCTTTTATCAATTAATTTTCCGATAAGTGGTTTTGTGATTAAGGTAATAATCGAAAAGAGGGCGTACAAATAACCAATTTCGATTACAGATGAACCTAAATTACGAGCATAAATTGGAAAGATAAAAGCAATAAATGATAATGGGAAAGAAAGATAAAATACAACTCTAGTTAAATTTTTCATTTTAACCTCCACATTTTTCTTTATTATACGATTAATTTTGTATTAATGCTTGTAGCGGAAGTTATAAAAAAAGTCATATTTATTACATGACTTAAGTTATATTTTTCTTAACTAGAATTGCAAGTTGGGTTCGATCACGAACAGCTAACTTATCTAAGATATTTGACATATGGTTTTTTACCGTGCCTTCAGTAATAAATAATAGTTCTGCAATTTCTTTATTAGTTTTCCCCTCACTGACAAGTACAGCGATTTCTTTTTCTCTTCTTGTCAAGGACTGGAAACTAATATCAGGAGCACTATTATCAACTTTATTGATTATTTTTTTTATAATGTCGGGTTGAAATAAGGTATTACCACTATATACTGTTTCGATTGCTTTTACTAAGTCCTTTGAACTAATATCTTTTAATAAATAACTATCAGCACCATTTTTAATTCCTTTAATAATATATTCATCCTCATTAAAAGTGGTTAGAATAATAATTTTTATTAAAGGATATTTTGCTTTGATAATTTTTGTCGCCTCTACACCATCTATTACTGGCATTCTAATATCCATGAGAATTAAATCAACTTCTTTTTCAGTTAAGAATTCAACAGCCTCTTTCCCATTCGTAGCTTCTCCAACAAGCTTAATATTATCGTACATACTTAACATTAAACATAAACCTTCACGGACTAAACTTTGGTCATCTACAATAAGTACTTTTATCATATAATCTCCTAAATTGTATTATTACTTAATTATAACAAAAAAACATATTTTGGGGTAGTTATAAAAAGCGATGACAAGACATAATCTTAAATAAGAATATATTGGGAGGTCTTTAATATGTTGCAGAATGTAGCAGTTAACCTACAAACGCTTATAAGTGAGATAAACTTACCCACAGTTATAAAAACAACAACCTTTCCTGGAGCTGCAAACGAAAGCATTTTTATCGCTACCCAGCCAGGTGAAATTTTTCAAGTAAATAATGGTTATATCGAGAAATTCCTCGATATTAGTTCCGAAGTATTAACGAATAATGGCTATGATGAAAGGGGCTTACTGGGTCTTGCATTTCATCCAGGGTTTCCTTACAATGGGTTATTTTATCTCCATTATTCAGTTGCAGGTACCGAAGGAGCTGGGGCTCCATATTCTTCCTTTACCCCTAACCCCTGTAATATGGTAAATTTAACCTGGGATAACCGCGAAATATACTATAATCATATCGATACCGTTGAAGAATGGGGATTACAAGCTAATGGAGAGCCAATAAAACGGCGAAAATTACTTAATATCAGAAGACCCTTTTTAAATCATAATGGTGTAAATAGTCTAAACTTTTCTAAAGAAACTGGAAGACTTGTTTTAACTACAGGTGATGGAGGATCTGGTTATGATCCTTTCAACCTAAGTCAAAATGATCTGGAAATTGCGGGTAAAATTATTGAAATCGATGTCGGAATTCCGACTGGAATAACTAATCCCCCTGTTGTCACTAGGTTTAATGAGTTGCCACAATTAGTTCAACAAACACTTACTGTTACAGCTAAAGGCATCAGAAACATAACTGGTATCGCATATCAAAAATTAAATAATAAATATCTCAAAGTTATAGCTAATGTTGGCCAAGACTTAGTAGAATCCATTTTCGCATACGTTTATGATAAACATGTACCAGTAACAGAAATTGTTCAAAATGCAGATATTTCACTTTTAAATCAAGAAGAATTTATTAATTTTGGATGGCGAGGGTGGGAAGGAAATATTCCTACCGCAATAATTGGGGAGTGTGCTCCTACAATTGCCTATTATTATGATGCAATTAATACTTCTTTAAAACGAATTAATCCTCTTACTTGTTATTACCATTATGACTTACGACCAAATAAATTTAGCGGTAATGCACTTACAGGGGTGCAAGTATATTTAGGAAATAAGATTCCTGGTTTAACAGGTAGCGTTGTTTTTACGGACCTTTTCCGTACTGAAAATTCAGAAAAGCCTAAGAAAGGTGTTTTAGCATATACAAGATTAAGAACTGATTGTAAACTAAGTGACTATAGTGTTATTAATGTAAACGACAATTTTGGTAATAATCCAGCCTTTTATGTTAGTTTGGGTACAAATCTAAATCAAACACGATTATTTTTAGGTGTCTATGGTTCAATGAATGTTGGCGATAGAAACTTAGGAGCCGTATATGAAATAAATCCTTAAGATTAATTTCTTAAGGATTTTTAAATTATTCAATCACTGTCTGGCAACGCTCACAAAGCTCGGCTTCATTGATTTCTTCAACTACTTGCCAACATCTAGCACAAGTATGACCTTGGGCATTTTCAACTAAGATTTTCATATTTTCAAACACTACCGCATTATCTGGAGCTAAATTGTAAGGCTTTATTTCAAATTGTGAGACAATAAATATTTGTTGGAGATTAGCATTTAAACTTGATAAGAATTTATTGGTTTCTTCATTTGGGAAAAGTGTTAATTTTGCGTTAAAAGACTTGCCAATAATTTTTTGATTTCGAGCTTCTTCAAGTGCTTTTAATACTTCAGCTCGTAAATTTAAAAATTGCTCATATTTTGTTTTGATAGCCTTATGACCTGGATAATTAACATCCTCAGGCATCTCTGCTAAATGGACTGAAGCTTCTAAATGCAGGTGTTCATATACTTCATCAGCAGTATGAGGAATAATTGGAGCTAATAATCTTACTAAACGACTACAATTTTCATATAATACTGTTTGAATTGAACGTCGTTCTAAAGCATTTGGCTTTTCAATATATAGTACGTCTTTGGTAAAGTCTAAGTAAAATGCAGATAGAAATTGGGTTAGATAATTATTGACTAAGCGATAAACAGTATCAAAAGCATATTCATCATAAGCATGTTTAACTGCTTTTGTTAATTCATCTAGTTTTATTAAGACGAATTTATCGATTTCATTTAACGACTCGTAACTTACACGATCCTTATCAACATTAAAATCAGCAATATTTCCTAATAAGAAGCGGAAAGTATTACGGATTTTTCGGTATGTTTCACTTACTTGCTTGATTAAATTATCTGAGATTCTAACGTCTGCTTGATAATCCACAGATGCTACCCAAAGCCGGAAAATATCAGTACCTGATTGTTTCATGATTTTTAGCGGGTCAATGACATTACCTAATGATTTACTCATTTTCCGCCCCTTCTCATCTAAAACAAATCCATGGGTTACAACTGCCCTATATGGTGCTTTATTAGTCATTGCGACACCAGTTGTTAGAGATGAATTGAACCAACCACGATATTGGTCAGAACCTTCTAAGTATAAATCAGCTGGATATGGTAAATTTCTTTCAACTAATACCGAATGATGGCTACTTCCGGAATCAAACCAAACATCCATAATATCAGTCTCTTTACGAAATTTATTGTTAGGACTACCCGGATGCGTAAATCCTTTTGGTAATAATTTACTTGCTTCCCATTCAAACCAAATATTAGAGCCATATTCTTTAAATAAATCAGCTACATGAAGAATTACAGCTTCTGTTAAGATTTCAGTGCCATCCTCAGCATAAAACACTGGAATGGGAATTCCCCATAAGCGCTGCCTTGATATACACCAATCTTTACGTTCCTTTATCATATTACCTAAACGGGTATCGCCCCATTTCGGATACCATTTGACTGTTTCGATTTCTTTTATCATCGTATCCTTTAATTTTTCAATTGATGCAAACCATTGTGGTGTTACACGAAATATAATCGGTTTTTTAGTTCGCCAATCATGAGGATATGAGTGAGTAATAAAATCTAGTTTTAATAAAGCTCCTTTTTCTTCAAGCATTTTCGTAATTTCAATATTCGCTTTATCATAGTGAAGTCCTGTGAAATAAACCGTTTCTTTAGTTAATTTTCCTTGTTCATCAACAACACACAAAACATCTAAGCCATATTTTTTACCAATATTAAAGTCATCTTCACCATGACCTGGAGCTGTATGAACACAACCCGTAGCTTCACTAGTGACATGTTCTCCTAAGATAACAAGTGACTCACGTTCATATAATGGATGAAGACATTTAATATATTCCAAGTCTTTACCTTTAACAACCTTTTCAACCAGTACATCTTCCCAATCCAGTTCTTCACTTAATTTCTCTACTAATTCATTTGCAACAACATATTTAGCTTTATTTGTTTTTACAACTGCATAATCTAATTTCGGATGAACTGCGATGGCTAGATTTGCGGGAATTGTCCAAGGTGTTGTCGTCCAAATAATAAATTTTTCATCGCCTTTTAAGATATTCTTACCATCAATTACATCAAAGGCCACATAAATTGAGGGTGATTTTTTATCATGATATTCAATTTCAGCCTCAGCTAATGCAGACTCACTAGACCATGACCAATAAACAGGTCTAACTCCCTTATAAATTAATCCTCGTGCAACCATTTTTGCGAAAACCTTTAATTGCATTGCTTCGTACGCTTTATTATAGGTAATATATGGGTTAGCCCAATCACCGATCACACCTAAACGCTTAAATTGTTCACGTTGACTAATTACTTGCTCTTTAGCATAATTTAAGCACTTTTCACGATACTCAGCACTTTCCAGTTTTTTACGGTCGACACCTTTTTTTGCTAGTGCTGTCTCAATTGGTAAACCATGAGTATCCCATCCAGGTATATATGGTGCTTTAAATCCATTCATATTTTTATACCTAACCACAAAATCTTTTAAGATTTTATTTAAAGCATGACCAATATGAATGTCACCATTAGCATAAGGGGGTCCATCATGTAAAATAAAATAAGGTTTAGCTTCATTCTTTTTCATTATTTTTTCATATAAACTGATTTCATTCCACTTTTCTTGAATTATTGGTTCCTTTTTGGGTAAATTACCACGCATTTCAAATGACGTTTTTGGCATTAATAATGTATCTTTATAATCTTTCATTTTCTTTCCTCCTTTTTAAAATAAAAAAACCGCCCTCTAAAGGACGATAAATACCGTGGTACCACCTTATTTTGTATATTAATATACCTCAATAATCTTAACGCGATTAACGTCATACTTACTATTATTTCAGTATGCAGCTCATGGGTGATTTTCATTCCTATACTTATATAAGGCTTACACCATCCCTTATTCGCTAAGATAAGTTACTAAGAATTACTGTCCCAATCAATGCCCGTTTATTTATCTATTATATATCAAATAGTCAGATAATGTCAATTATTTATTTTTATACTGATTAAGTACATCAATAAATTTTGCGTGGGTTTGAGGAGAATCATTAGTTAATTCTTGCTCAATTTCATCAAGAGTAATCTCCCTGACACTATCAAAGTCAATACTTTCTTCAGCTTCAACATCAGCTTCCTTTGTTTCTGGTTCAATAACTAGTGGTGGCTCTTCATCTTCCTCATTATTACCAACTTTAACTGCTTGTAATATTTGTTGATAATTTTCATCTTGTTTCAAACTTTCCATATTAGCATCACATAATTTTTGTAACTTTTCATCGACATTAACAAATTGGATTAATTCTTGAAACTCTGGATCATCAGCCTTCACAATATAGTAACTAGTATCAGAAAAACGGAAGATGCTCTTTCTAAAGATAGAAACAATATGTTTGCGATACTTTTTATTTTCTTCATCTTTACGTTTAACACTATCGATAATATTATTAATTTTATCAAGGGCTGACTGAATTATTTGATCATATTCTTTTTGTGCTTTAATCCGTGTTTCTTCCATAATCGTAGTTTTAAGTGCTTGAAAATCTTGGGTTGGTACATCATTAATATTTTTATTATCCGATAAATCGTGAATTTTATCCGCTAAACTTTGATTTTCTTTTGTTAATATATTATTTTTATTATCGATATCGATTAAAAATTCTAATAATTTTGCGACGACAATTTTAACTTCCTCATTATTATACATTTCGATATTTGGTAATATCTTATCTCTTAACGCTTTAAAATCCATAAAGTTTCCTCCTAGAAGGTTTAAGTTGAAGGTATTTTGACTTCTACTACTAACCTATCAGACTTAGTTTTTCTAATAATTTTTGACACGATAAATCTACCATATTTCCTTACAGAAATAATATCATTCTCAACACATTTTATACTAGGACTTTCAACAAGGATAAAATTACGATACACATTATTTGCGAGGATATAATTTTTGGTTTTATCCCGTGAAAGATTATAGACATTACTTATCAAGTTATCAATACGTAATGACGAAATAATAATATTTTTGTTTAAATACTCTGGTTCAATAAATAGCGGTTTATCATAAACCTCTAGTGTAATTGGTACATTATTTATCATATTTAATTCATTTTTAAGTATTCCTTCTATTTCTGTAGCCACAAAAATAAAACACTGATCATGATAAAAAATTATATCTCCAAATAAAGCTCGTTGAATCTTTAGACTCATTAATGTTCCAAGAACATTTTGATGTCTTAGTTGTAAATAACGTTTATTATAGCTAATTTCAAAACAGGTGATATTAAAAGCTGTTGCTAAGTTTACTTCATGAGGATATAATAAGCACCGCTTCCGCTCTGCATTATTATAACCACCATAAAACTTGTAATTAATGCTTTTACGAGTTAGGTACTTTACAATTTCTTGTTCTCTTAATGTGAGAAACCTAGTCTGAATTATTTTGCCACTTTTCCCTACTTTATCAATTTGGTCGCTAATTTGTACATAAAATGCTTTTTCTGTT
This sequence comes from uncultured Haloplasmataceae bacterium, assembly GCA_937919135.1. GTDB lineage: Bacteria > Bacillota_I > Bacilli_A > Haloplasmatales > Haloplasmataceae > CALFRW01. Next base: position 8,982 of record CALFRW010000023.1, on the reverse strand, counting down.
GTTGCTAGTTTTATCATCGATTAAACTAACATTGTAAGCAAAAAATAAATAACTTGTAAAAACATAATCGCTAGAATGGGGGCAAAACTAATTCCCGAAAATGTCGCAAAGCGAAATAAATTTAACAATGGTCGACAAATTGCTTCTAAAATCTCATAGAATTTAGTACCTCTAGCTTCGGGAAAATATCCAATAAGAATATAGACCAACATTGCAAAACTATAAAATTGTACAAAGTAACCAAAAAACTCGATTATTAAACCCATTCTGACAACTCCTATTATTTATTAGTCCAAAACCGAAATACTTTTCGGGAAATCTTCTCGACATCACCATTTAAAACATATATTGCCCCAAGGACAAAATCAGTAATGCGCTTGCATGTATCAAGTTCAACATCATTCATATCAATTGTGACGATATTTCCGACTTCTAAATTTTCAACGATTTCACAAGCATCACTAAAAGCTTTGGGAAAAAGCATTACTTCTTCTGTTTGATATTTTTGTGTTTTATAGTATTCAGGTTCAGAATATAGCGTTTCTTCAGCAAACTCTTCATTCATTTTATCTTGCAATTCGTCATCTTCAAATCCTAAGAACTTCTTAAAGAATTTCTTAAATTTTGTCATTGTAATTCCTCCATTACTTAAATAACCTTGACCCTATTCTTACTATTGTTGCTCCTTCCTCAATTGCGATTATAAAATCATTACTCATACCCATTGATAGTTCTTTACAAGGAGCATACGGTAAATTAAGTTGTTCTACTTCTTGTTGAAGTTTTTTTAATAATTGAAAATTACTACGAATTACGTTTTTATCTGAAGTATTTTCTGCCATCGTCATTAGTCCGATAACCTTAATCTTATCGTACTTGGCTAAATCCTTTATAAAAGGAATTACTTCGTCTTCCGCTAAACCATGCTTACTTTCCTCTTTTGAGCAATTAACTTCTACGTAACATTCAAGAACGCTACTGCGATATTTATTTACTGCTTTAGCTAGTGATTCGCGGTCCAAAGAATGTAAATACTTAATTTTATTTATCATACTTTTAACCTTATTAGTTTGAAGATGACCAATAAAATGCCAGTTTATATCACGTTCCTTTAGAGCCTCCGCTTTTACTAAGAAGTCTTGAACTCGATTTTCACCCAAATCTTTAATTCCTGCATCTAATAATAAGTTTATCTCATATGCTTTAACATACTTAGTTGCAGCGCAAATTTTTATCTTATAGGTAATATTTAATTTTGTTCTTAATTTTTCAATTTCTTGTTTAATTTGTTCTACATTTAGTTTAATATCCATGATATCCCAGCCTATTAACGTTGTCAAATATATTATATCATATTATCCAAATATTACTAATATTTATCCCAAATTTTTCACTGGATAATTTACAATTATCACATTTTCGCCGATTTTGACGATTTGATCCCAAGGGATCCGAATACATTCACGTTTCGAAAAGATATTCCCCAATCCTAAACGTTGTTGAATAAAGATCGCAAAAACCTGACCACTATTAGGTTCAATTTCTAAATCAACGACAAAGCCGATAATAACTCCATCAACAACATTGATCACTTCTTTAATTTCCATATCAGATAATAACATCTTAAACCCTCCTTTAATCTATTATATGCATGAGAAAAAAATAAAAAACGAGCTTTAGCTGTTTTATCTAAAACATCTAATGCTCTCTTTTTTAGTGTAAATATTCAAACATTTGTTTTAAAGCATTTTTTTCTAATCTTGATACTTGAGCTTGTGATATCCCAATTTCCTCCGCAATTTCCATTTGGGTTTTACCCATAAAATATCGTTCGTAAATAATCCTTTTTTCACGGTTTTCTAACATTTTTAATCCAGTTTCGATCATTAAATTTTTACTCCAAGTTTCATAATCATCTGAATCATCTTGGATTTGATCAATTAAATGAATTGTATCACCACCATCACTATATATCGGTGTATAAATTGAAATCGGATCTTGGATTGCTTCAAGTGAAATAATAACATCAATTGGGTCAATTCCTAGAATCTTAGCCACCTCTTCTTCTGTAGGCTCTTTATGATTTTCCAATGTATATTTATCTCTCACTTGTAATACTTTATAGGCAATATCTTTTAACGAACGAGATACTCTAATTGAGCTATTATCGCGCAAATATCTTCTGATTTCACCAATTATCATTGGGACTGCATAAGTTGAAAACTTAACTTCGTGTTTTAAGTCAAAATTATCAATCGCTTTAATTAAACCAACACAACCTACTTGAAACAAATCATCCATATTTTCACCACGTTGGTTAAAGCGTTTTAAAACACTTAAAACTAATCTTAAATTTCCAAATATCAGTTTATCTCTTGCGGCTTTATTTCCGGCTTGGTACTTCTTAAATAATTCCACCATTTCACTATTCTTTAAGACATTAATCTTGCTAGTATCCAAGCCATTTATGTCTACCTTATACCTGCTCATGTCAAAAAGCCTCCTTCTCACAATAAGTTTGGCTTTTTTTTGAGCGTTATATTCATCTTTTAATTATAATTTAAAGAATTAGTTGATACCTTTTTTGATTTGTTGTTTCATCTTGTCGATTATTTTCTTTTCCAATCGAGAAATGTATGACTGTGATATTCCCATTAATTCTGCGACTTGTTTTTGGGTTAATTCTTCTTGCCCAAATAATCCAAAACGCAAAACAATAATCTCCCGTTCACGATTATTCAAATTATTAACCGCTTGATATAAGATTCTTTTTTCTTCATCACTTTCTAAGTCTTTCATAATTAAATTTTCTTCTGTTCCTAAGATATCTGATAACAATAACTCATTACCATCCCAATCAACATTTAATGGTTCATCAAATGAAACTTCAGCTTTCATTTTCCCATTTTTCCGTAAAAACATTAAAATTTCATTTTCGATACAACGTGATGCGTAAGTCGCAAGCTTAATATTCCGATCTTTATTGAAGGTCATTACACTCTTAATTAATCCAATCGAACCAATACTAATTAAATCCTCAATATAAATTCCTGAATTTTCAAATTTTTTGGCGATATACACTACTAATCTTAAATTATGTTCGATTAATTTGTCTCTTGCTTTCATGTCACCATCATTAAATGCGATAATATATTTCATTTCATCTTCAGGTGAAAGCGGTTCTGGTAGCACCTCACTACTATTGATAAAGTATAAAAACAAAGCTTTTAATTTTCTATCTATCCATCTAAATATCTTTCTGAGCATCCCTACCCCCCCTATCAATTTAAAATCTTATTATTTAAAATAACTTGAAAATCTGGATTTTTAGTATTATCAAATAAAGCAAGATAGACATGTTTTTCCTGTTTACTTTCTTTTGAAACAAGGTAAAAAGCTTCTGGTCGAAAAACTAGTGTTAAACGTTCATCATTAATTGTTTTTATCATTATATAAGTAAAGGGAATTTCGTGATTAGTTAAAAACATTTCGTTAATTTCAAAGCTAAACAACTTTTTATCGATAAAAACGACTGGGACCTGATCTCCGCTACTTTCAACAGTATTGCCTGTATCAATCAGGCCATTTGCATAATAATCTTGATTAAAAAAACGAAATTTAACCTTTACCACATTTGTTTTTTGATACTGATTATTTTCTCCTATCACTTTATATATATATGTAATTACATTCGCAAATATAAATGAAATCACTAATAAATACCAAGTTGTTTTACGATGATAATTTACAAAAATGGTATTTGTGGTGAAATTAAAGTCATATGATACAAGGACACCAGCTGTTACATAATTTAAAAAATAAAAAATGATGATATTTTTTACATACTGTTTGATGGATGTAAAAGAAAATGCGACATAAATTATTACTAAACTATAAATAATTCTCAGGAGTAGAAATAAGCTTTTTATTTCAACAAAAAAGAGACTTAAACTTGATAGTGCCAATAATGTAGCTAAAATAATTCTTAAAAAACTTACCCTTTGTTGATTAATAACACCTGTATAAGCAATTAAATTGTAATCTAAAAGAAAATTAGCTAAAAGAATAACATCAACATAAACCGTCACTTCCCTCACCTCAACTCTTTACCTTATTCTATCAAGTTAAGTAAGGGAATTTAGAAAAAAAATGTCATCAGGAAGATTTATTTTTTTTTGTGTAAATAAAATTAATAATCGCTAATTTATAATAAATTAAACCTAAAAGTATTACTAAAACGATAAAAAAAATTAATAAGATAATATAAGCATCGATATTGATGATAAAGTCAAATAATCCATGAAGAACGATCGGTACAACTAAAGACATTTTAAAATAATATTTACGTTTTCTGATACTTAATGACTGTCTTGACATCGTAAGGTAATTTCCCATAAAAATAGCAAAAATAAGGTGACCAATTAAAGAAATCAAACTCACACTTAAAGAAAATTCTTTAATTAGAAGCATAAAGATATTTTCTAAGGTTACAAAGCCTAGGGCTGAGACAACCGCATAGACAACACCACTATCTTTTTCTTGATAATAAAACTCTGCTTTCGTATTAGTAAGTACGATATAGCGTTTTGAAATTTCTTCCAAAAATCCTGTAACTAGCACCGCCTTATACAACTCATAAAGAATTAATGGCTTAAAACGAAATGATAATAAGATGCTTTCAAAATACAGTATCGGTAAACTAATAATCATTCCCGAAACAAATATTTTGGTTAATAGCTTGATAAATTGGTTATCAAAATAGTAAATCATTATCAGAGCAGTGAGCAAGAACGGTAATAAAAGTAAGAAAATTTTCATAATAATATCCTCCTCGTCCATACTATTATTGTTTGTCAATCCGATAAATAACATGTAAATAAGTACATATAATATAAATGAAAAAGGAGGTAATAAAAGATGTTTGATATTATCACAAACAGAAAACGAAATCGTAATTTTTTTGCTTTAAGCAACTTATTTTCTGATATTCTACCTGATAATTTGATCTCTAATCATAAAATCATGAAATTAGATATCAAAGAAATGACTAATGATTATCAAATAGTTGTTGAGTTACCAGGAGTCGATCGGGAAAATATAAATCTCAGTGTAACAGATGAAGTTTTAACAATCAGCGTTGAAAAAAGTGAAGCGATAAATGAAGAAAATACAAAGTATATTAGAAAAGAACGAAAATTTGGTAGTTATTCACGCTCTTTTTCAATTCCTAATATTGATGCTGAACAAATAAGTGCAAATTATCATGATGGTGTTTTAATAATAAATATACCTAAAAACGAAACACAACCAGTTTCCACAAAAATTATTAATGTTGACTAAAAATTGAAATACCAGGTACTTATAGTGCCTGGTTTTTCTAATTAGAAAGGATTTATCGTATGGAAAACTTTACTTATCATAATAATACAAAAATTATTTTTGGAAAAAATACCGAGTTAGATGTTGGAAAAGAAATAAAAAAATATGGCAATAAAATTCTTTTTCATTATGGAGGAGGCAGTATAAAAAAAAGCGGTTTATATGATAAAATAATCCAATCATTAAATAAATTCAAGATTGAATACATCGAATTAGGCGGCGTTCAACCTAATCCGCGCCTCAGTCTTGTTCGCGAAGGAATTAAAATATGTAAATCTAACTGGGTTGATATGATTTTAGCTGTTGGAGGTGGGAGTGTAATCGATTCAGCCAAAGCGATTGGCTTTGGAGCTAAAACAAATCATGATATTTGGGATTTTTTTACTGAGAATTTAACGATTGAATCAACCATTCCAGTTGGTGTGGTCCTAACAATACCAGCTGCAGGAAGTGAAACCAGTACTAGTTGTGTTATCACTAATGAAGAAGGCCTGTATAAAAGATCTGCAGGCTCAGATTTACTCCGACCTAAATTTGCGATTATGAATCCAGAACTAACCTTCACACTTCCTAAATATCAAACTGTGTGCGGTGCTTCTGATATGATTGCCCATGTTCTTGAACGCTATTTCACAAATACGCCCCAGGTTGATTTTACCGATGAACTGAGTGAAGCGACAATTAGAACCATCATGAAACAAACAAAAATTGTTTTAAATGAACCAAATAATTATGAAGCTCGAGCCAATTTAATGTGGGCTGGACAATTGCTCATAATGGTTTATTAGGTACTGGTAGAATTGAAGATTGGGCTAGCCACGGTATTGAACATGAGTTAAGTGCGATTTATGACATAACCCATAGTGCAGGTCTTGCGATAATATTTCCATATTGGATGGAGTATGTATATCATCATGACATTAACCGTTTTGCCCGTTTTAGCAATAAAATCTTTAACGTCGAAATTGACCTTCAAAATTTAACCGCTACAGCAGAAGCTGGGATTAAGTGGTTACAACATTTTTATCATGAAATTGGTTTACCTACTTCTTTAAATGATGCTCACATTGATAGTAATAGATTAATGGAAATGGCAAAAAAAGCAACCCTCGATGGGCCACTTGGAAGTTTTGTAAAATTAGCTACAGAAGATGTACATAACATCTATAATCTTGCAAAATAAATTATTTTCCGATGGGATATTTCTTTTCATTTTGTTTTAATTTATCTACGATAATTTTTTCAATATCAAAATCATATTCATCAGCAAATCGAAAACAATAAATTAAAATGTCTGCTAACTCCGCTTTAATATTTGCGATATTTTTTTCATAGGCCTCTTCATTAGATATCCATTGAAAATTTTCGAGTAATTCAGCTGCCTCTAAAACGATGGACAAGGCAAGATCTTTACCATTATGATGTTTTAACCAATTTCTTTTTTCAGAAAAATCGTGTATAACACTAATTAATTCGGTTATTTTATTCATTTAATCACCTACTTATATTAATATCTATTATATCATCGAATTAACAGCGAGGCTAATTTTTTACCCTCCTTTTTTTTATTATAAATTGTTTAATATAAAAGACATAACTCAATATTATTCGACAAATTCGTGTTTATCACAAAATAACCGCTAGGATAATTTGTTGAAAATTGTAAATAAAATTTTATAAATTTATTAACTTAGCTTATTTTATTGATTCTATGCATTTTTGTAATTTATAATTGGTTCAGTAACTAATTATTAATTATGAGGGTAAGGATGAATAAAACAAAGGCGTTTGGGATTCGGGATATATTTAGAGGTTTAAAACATGCTCCAAAAATCCTTAAACTATTATATCTTAGTAACCGTTTTAAACTAATTATTATTGTGTTATTAAATATTATTTTAGGATTTGTCCCTATCATAAACTTATTAATTACTGAAAGATTAATTAATTCATTAGCTACAGGAAATCAAGATTTACTGATAAAGAATTTCATTTTTTACATTAGTACTGGAATCTTGGGTAGTATATTAAACCTTTGGCAAAATCATTTTAATAACTTATTTCGGAGGTTAATTAGTTATGATCTAGAGATTAAAATTAATCAAAAAGCTACAGAACTATCTTTAAGTCATTTTGAAGATTCTGAAGTATATGATAAATTACAAAGAGCACAAAGTGAAGTAGCTTTTAGACCTTATGAAATATTTACCGCAATATTAACGCTCATTAATAGCTTAACAACATTAATCTCATCAGCACTAATTCTTTATTTCTGGAAACGCTGGATTGCGATAGTTCTTATTTTTGTTCCTTTTATTTCAACCTATAAACTATTACATCAAGGTCAAAAAGAATATTATGTTGAGAGAAACCGGTCAGAAGCACGGAGAAAATCATGGTATTATTCCTACTTACTAACTAAAGATATCAATATTAAAGAAATTAAATTATATAATTTAAATGATTATTTCATTAATAAAAACAAAAGTATTTACCAGGACTTTTATCAAGTTGATCAAAAGCTAAGTCGAAAGCGGACCTTCCTTAATTTAGTATTTGAAATGATTAATCATCTTATTGTTATGTTTGTTGTGTTTTTAATTATTCGCAATGTTTTTCAAGGAAAATTATTAATTGGTACTTTTGTTAGTTATTTACGAGCTGTTAATTTAACCCATCACAATTCTGTTCAAGTTCTTAATCAGATATTTCTTTTATACCAAAATAATTTATACATAAGTAATTTGTTTGAGTTCTTTAGTATAAAGGTCAGTGAACCAAATAAAAGTGCAGAGCATGAAATTACTTCAATTGAAAAAATTGCTTTTGTGAATGTTTATTTTAAGTACCCAGGAAGTCAAGAATATGCTTTGGAAAATATTTCTTTTACGATTAATAAAGCTGAAAATATCGCAATTGTGGGTGAAAATGGCTCAGGTAAAACAACAATTATAAAATTACTCACTGGATTATATGAAGTAGAAGCTGGTAAGATTTATCTAAATGATCTTGATATCAAAGTTATAAAAAAGCAATCCTTACAGAAAAATATTGGTATCTTACTCCAAGATTTTGTAAAATATCAACTATCTCTAAGAGAAAATGTCGGTTTGGGAGAGTTAGGTTTGATTAATAGTGATAAAGCATTAATTAATGCGCTTGATAAATCTGGTGGTGCTTCAATCCTATCATCACTTACAAATGGATTAAACCAGCAACTAGGTTGCTGGTTTGATAATGGGACAGAATTATCAACAGGACAATGGCAAAAAATTGCCTTGGCCAGAGCTTTTTTACGAGATGCTAGTTTGTATATATTAGATGAGCCAAGTTCAGCTCTCGATCCATTAAGTGAAAAGGAATTGTTTCAAAAATTTAAGGATTTAGTTGCTGGAAAAATGGGTATTTATATCTCACATCGGTTTTCAACAGTTAAATTTGCGAGTAAAATAATTGTTTTAAAAAAAGGGAAAATAATCGAAGTTGGGAACCATTTTGAATTAATGAAGCAAAACAAATATTATGCTGAAATCTATAATGTTCAAAAGGAACCTTATTTAGACGATTAAAAATAAATAATTTGGGGTGAGGAAAATGAGTTAT
>CALFRW010000022.1 GCA_937919135.1 uncultured Haloplasmataceae bacterium | reverse complement strand
GGTGGCGTAAGAAGCAAGCAAGATATGCTAAAAATGATTGAAAATGGAGCAACAAGAATTGGAGCATCAAGTGGCGTTAAGATTATGGAAGATAAATTAGGAGGAATATAATGAGTATACCAACACCACATATTGAAGCAAAGGATAAGAGTTTAATTGCGGAAACAATTTTATTACCTGGAGATCCATTAAGAGCTAAGTTTATCGCTGATAATTTTCTTGAAGGAGTAAAACAATTTAATACGGTTCGAAATATGTTTGGTTATACAGGAACATATAAAGGTAAGAAAATCTCAGTGATGGGTTCAGGAATGGGAATACCATCGATAGGAATTTATAGTTATGAATTAATCCATTTTTATGGAGTTAAAAATTTAATTCGCGTAGGTTCCTGTGGTGCTATGCAGCCGAATATGAAATTATATGATTTAGTTTTTGGTATGAGTGCATCAACTAACTCAAATTATCTAAAGCAATATAATTTACCAGGTACTTTTGCACCAGGTGCTAGTTTTAAGCTTTTGTATCAAGCAGTAAAAATTGCGGAAGAACATCACTATCCTTTCCATGTAGGTAATATTTTGTCAAGTGATACATTTTATCATGATGAGAGCGATTCGTGGAAGAAATGGGCTAAGATGGGTGTTCTAGCTGTTGAAATGGAAGCAGCTGCACTTTATGCAAATGCTGCAAGGGCTGGGGTAAATGCTTTAACAATTTTAACTGTTTCTGATTCAATGGTGACACAAGAAGTTACATCATCAGAAGAAAGGCAAACAGCCTTTACTAAAATGATGGAAATTGCTTTAGAACTTGCATAAATAATAATGGGTTGGTAACTTGTACCAACCTTTATGATTTGTAAAAATAGTTAAATGGTAGATAATATTTAATAGCACTAGAAGAGGTGAAAATATGGAACGAGTTAAATATCAGTTAAATGGTTTAAATGTGACATTAATAAAAACAGATAAGTTTAAAACTACCGATCTTGTGATAAATTTTAAACAATTACTTGATGAAAAAAGTGTAACTAGAAGGGCATTAATTCCCCATGTATTAAAATCAGCAACCAAAAATTATCAAAACAAAAAAGCAATTAATCAAAAGTTAGAACAATTATATGGAGCTAGTTTAGGAATTTCAGTTAATAAACAAGGCCTGCTTCATATTCTTTCTTTTCGGATGTCGATAATTAATGATAAATTTTTACTTAAAAATGAAACACTTTTAGATATGGCGATTGCTTTTTTTAATGAGGTGATTTTCCAGCCTTTACAAGAAGGTGATGGATTTTCTGAAAGAGTGGTTATTGAAGAAAAAAGATTATTAAAAGAACAATTTACTGCTTTATATGATGATAAAATTCGTTATAGTTATCATCGGTTAATTGAAGAGATGTGTAAAACAGAGAAGTATCGGATAAAATCGATTGGAAGAGTTGAAGATTTAGAAAAGATTACACCTAAAAATTTATATGATAGTTATCAAAAAATGTTAACTGATGATACAGCTGATTTATTAGTTATTGGAGATATCGATATCGAACGTGTGAAAGGGTTAATTGAAAAGTATTTTGTTTTTGATGAACGTGAAGTAATATCAAAAGTAGTAGATAAAGAAACAAAAACTATTCGTGAGGTTGCAGAAATAATTGAAGTTAAAGAAATTAGTCAAGCAAAATTAAATCTCGGCTTTAGAACAAATGTGACTGGGGTCGATGATGACTATTATGCTTTATTATTAATGAATGCACTTTTAGGAGTTTATCCCAGTTCATTATTATTTAAAAATGTTCGTGAGAAAGCAAGTTTATGTTATTACATAGCAAGTAACATTGATAAAGGGAAAGGCTTGTTAATTATCTATGCAGGGATAAATCATAATGATTATCAGAAAGCCTATGATATTATTATTGAACAAATTGCTAAATTACAAAAAGGGGAGTTTACTGAAGCGTTAATTGAAATGACGCGAAAAGCATTGATAAACGATATTCTGCAAATTTCTGATAATCCAATAGCCTTTTTATCGACAGAATATTCGCATTTATTATACCAAGATGCATTTGATGTAAAAAATGAGATTGAAAGGATAAACCAAGTTACTAAGGAAGATATCAGTAATGTTGCAAAGAAACTACAAGAAGATACGATCTTTCTACTTACAAACGAAGAGGTGAGTAAATAATGGAGAAAATTTATTATCAAAATATTGATGAAACTTTGTATTATGAGAAATTACCTAATGGCTTAAGTGTCTATTTACTCCCCAAAAAAGGGTTTAGAAAATTCTATGCGACTTTTACTACTAAATATGGTTCTATCGATAATACTTTTATTCCGATTGGTAAAAAGGAATATACAACTGTACCTGATGGTATCGCTCATTTTCTTGAACATAAAATGTTTGAAGGTGAAGATGGAGATGCCTTTGATAAATTCTCGCAATATGCCGCAAATTCGAATGCTTTTACATCATTCAATCGTACAGCTTATTTATTTTCTTGTACCTCACATTTTTCAGAAAACTTAAATTTATTATTAGACTTTGTACAGGAACCTTATTTTACCGATGAAAATGTTGAGAAAGAGAAAAATATTATCGCCCAGGAAATTAATATGTATAATGATAATCCAGAATGGCGCTTATATTTTGGGACGATTGAAAATATGTTTAAAGAAAATGGCGTTAGAGTTGATATTGCAGGGACCGAGGAATCAATTTACAAAATAACAAAGGATATGTTGTATAAATGTTATCATA
>CALFRW010000021.1 GCA_937919135.1 uncultured Haloplasmataceae bacterium | reverse complement strand
ATAATCCATCTCTTAATAGTATACCTTCAAGTCTAGGTATTCCATTATTAATTCCAATCACATATAGGGTATAATACTTGTTAGGCATTAAACTTAAATTAGGAACTGTTAAAAGCACTTGATTAGTCCCTGTAGCTCTAAGCTGTAAAGTGTTTGTCGCGATACTAGTTTGTTTATAATCTGTAACTTGCTTATATTTTGTATCAACAAATAAGATTGTTTCATCTGGAAGTGTAGTATCCACAGGTGGTGTATTAGATGACAGGTGAACAACTCTTATAAAAGCACGATTATTACTTCTTTCTGGGATTAATGATTGATTATTATTACCCTTAATCGTACCTAAATCATCCTCATCCACAATAAAAGCTTTTATTAATCCAGTTTGATCACTTCCATAACGATCGATTGCTTTAACAATAAAATCATTTACGGACTGATTTATATGATTTCTTTGGTTTTGTGTATAATCTTCCAAAACTATTAAATCTAATTTACCTGACTCGCTAATTGTACTTAAGGTGATAAACTTATTACTATCGATATTAATAGTTTGGTTATATAATAATTCACCTGTATTAGAATTATATATTTTTATATTATAATGATTATTCATCAGAGGTAAATAATTACTTGCATTACGGTAATTTAAACCTCTAATCACTAACTCATCATCTAAATAAATATCTACTGGTTGATTTATCGTAGCAGCATTAAACACTCTAACACCATAACCAGTATTATTAAATAAATTCATGACTTTCCCTCCTATCTATATATTATATGCTTCAAAAGTTTATGGACAATATAATTAGGAACGATAGTCAAAATTGAGTTAAATGTACTAGATTTTTACTAACGGTATTTAATTAATTGTGTTATATAAACATAAGAAAATAGTGCTAATAATATCAACTGTGGGAAAAAGACAACCATAAATCCTGCTTTATGAAAAAACATATAAACTGTTCCAACAATAAATTCAATTAATAAATATAAACAAGGAATTTTTATTAACCTCATATTATCACTGTTAACAGCATAATAACCTGAAATTAGTACTTGTGTTAACGCTAAGTTAATAAATACATAAGATAACCAAAATGATACCCCATTATTATTTCTAATAATAAATAGGACGATGTTATAAATAATAATCACTAAAATTAAAACTAATAGTATTAGGATCCGTAGCTTCGTTTTCATATTTTCCTCCAACAAAAAAAGATTTTCATACTTCATAATCTAATTATATCAAGAAAATCATTTTATTAAAGTCTAGATTTAGGAATTATAATAATTCTCAAAAATATTATTAGGAACCATCCCTCCACCTGTTGACCAAATAATATGAGTTGAGGTTTTAGTATCAATTGCATTATCGATTCCATAAAAGCCCGCTAACGCAGAAGGTTCCAATTTTATTTTTTCCGAATCATACAATAATTTTAACAATTTTATTAACTTTTCATCAGATACTGTATAGACACCATAGATAAGATTTTCTAATAATTTTCCGACAAAACCCGAAGCTCTTCCTACTGCTAAACCATCAGCAATTGTTTTATTATCAAGACCAATATCTTGGACACAAATTTTATCATGTAAACCTGTCATTAAACCTAATAACATACAAGGTGAATGTGTAGGTTCAGCAAAAATACAATGAACATTATCTTTAAATAGCTGTTTTAAACCAAAAGTAATCCCTCCTGGTCCACCACCTACTCCACAAGGTAAGTAAACATATAATGGGTGATCCTTATCAACAATAATATCATTTTTAGCCAATTGTTCTTTTAGATAATAGGCTGCGGCAGCATATCCTAAAAATAAATTATCTGAATTTTCATCATCAACAAAATACATTAGCGGATCACTTTCTGCTAACTTTCTCGCTTTAGTTACTGCCACACTATAATCTGCATCATACTCAATTACATTTACACCTTTATTTCGTAACAGATCCTTTTTCCATTCTTTAGCATCTTGTGACATATGAACATATACTGTAAAACCTAATTCAGCACTTATTATGCCGATACTTAACCCTAAATTTCCCGTTGAGCCAACTGCTATTTTATATTGAGAATAAAGATCTTTAAAAGCTTTACTATTAATAATACGATAATCACTATTAATAGTTAGCATATTTTTTTCAAAAGCTAATTTTTCAGCAAAGTGTAACACTTCATAAATCCCACCCCGGGCTTTTATTGAACCAGAAATTGGCAACTCATTGTCGCATTTTAAAAACAGCTTCCCTTTAATTTCCCTATTAAGCATTTTTTCAAGTTCAGTTTTCATATTTGGTAGCTTTATTAAAGGTGATTCAATTATTCCATCTTTAACACCAAAAGTACCTTTAATATACGGACGAAATCTCTGTAAACGTAAATACGCATCATAAATAGCTTTTTTTGTTATTGGTAAATTATCCATTTTACTACTGTCATAATTTGGATTTATCCAGAAGACTTCTTTTGCCTTTTTAAGAACGTTTATCATGCTATACTCCTACAAAACGAAGTGCAAAAGCTAAACCTTTGATAAGTTCAGTTTCGATCTTTGCTAAATTCCTAGTTTCTGTCCCTTCCTTAACAGTAATCCGGCAGCGATTTTTACCAATTTCTAATTTAACAAAATCCTCAAACAAAACATCCATCGCAGCTTTCTTAATCATTAGTTTCGTCTTTTCATTATGTAAATAACTTTCATAACGACTATTTACAGATACAATGATTCTTTTTTCATGATCTAATTTAACAAAGTTTATATATTTATTAATACTATTCATCACTTTTATCCTTTCTTAATCTATTAAGAATCCTTCATGTTTTAATAAATATCTCTTAACATCGATCTTATCGCCTGCAAAACCTACTAATTTACCATTATTACCAATAACCCGGTGACAAGGTATTATTATGGGAAGTAAATTAGCCTTATTAGCCTGCCCGACAGCCCTTACCGCTTTAGGATTACCAATTTTTTCAGCAACTTGTTTATAAGATAAAGTTTTTCCATAAGGAATATCACTAAGGGATTTCCAGACTTGCTTTCTAAAATCCGTCCCCTGAATATCGAGACTTAAATCAAATATTTTCCGCTTTCCAGCAAAATATTCGCTAAGCTGATTAATGACTTCACGACAAGCAATTTCATCACGTTGTAAACTATGATATGCAGGCCAATTTTCTTCAAATAACTCTACCCTACAAACACCCTTTTTTGACACAATTACTAATATTCTCCCAATTGGAGCATCATAAATATCATATTTAAGCATTATCATTCTCTGCATCAATTATATTAGTTAATTTAATAATTTCAGTGATAATATTTCCAATATGTTCAATTGTATCAAGTAGTGGCTTCTCAGTTGTAATATCAACACCTGCCATTTGTGCTAGTTCAACTGGAGTCTTAGTTCCTCCTGCTTCTAATACCTGACGCCAGTCAAGAATTGCTTGTTGCCCTTCATTAACGATTCTTTTACTAACTTGAGTGGAAATTGTTAATCCAGCACTATATGTATACGGATATAGTCCCATATAATAATGCGGTTGTCGCATCCATGTAAGTTCTGCTCCTTCATTAATAATAACTGTTTCTCCCCAGAATTTTTCCAATACTTCGCGTTTAATTTGATTTAGTTTATGCGCATGGATACTTCCACCTTGATCAATTATTCGATACACTTCTCTTTGATATGCTGCTTCCAATAAATGGGTGACAAAGTTATGATAATAAGTTCTGCTTATCATCGTGGCATAAACCCAACGCATAAAGCGGGGATCATTATTTGTCTTAATTAAATAATTAGCCATTAACATTTCATTCATTGTTGAAGGTGCTTCGATAAAATATTGTGATGGGCGGGTGTTAAGAATATTTTGTTTTTGTTGTGCTAAATAAAAATGACCAGCATGACCTAATTCATGCGCCAAAACAAAAGCTTCGCGCATTTGTTCATTCCAAGAGATTAAAATATAAGGATGAACACCGTAAGGACTGGAACAAAAAGCCCCAGTTGATTTACCTTTATTTGCGACAAAATCAATCCATCTTTCATCATATGCCCGTTTAACCATTGCTAAATAATCATCACCCATAACAGATAAAGCATTTTCAACATATGTTTTTGATTCTTCAACTGTAATACTAGGTTCAAAATTAGGGTCAACGGATAACTTTAAATCCGCGAAAGTCATCTCATCTAATTTGTGAACCCGTTTTAATAGTTCGGCATATTTTCTCATATGAGGAGCTAATTTATCCATAATAATATCAATTTGACGGTTATAAAGATCCTTTTCAACCTTTTGGTTAAACAATAAATAATCAAAAACAGAATCAAACCCTCTTAATGTAGCGGTAACTTTTTCTTTTTGAACTTGCGCTTGATATAAAGCTGCAAAAGTATGTTGATATTCGCTTAGCTTCTCGGAAAATTTCCTAAATGCAGTTCTCCTTACTTGTGTATCAGTCTCATATTCCCATTTATTCTCAAATAAAACAAAACTTAGAGGATATTCATTTTCCTGCACTATAAAATTGGAAAAATTCATATCTGCTAATTTAGATTGATTATAAATTTGATAAAAGGCATTTAATGGTTGCGATAATGATGTTAAAACCTTTTCTACATCAGAACTTAATGCATGCTTTTTACGATACAAAACATTTTGTAAATAACACTTATTTGCCTCAGAACTTGTGATTGCTGCATTAATTACCATTTCATCTAATTCGATTAATTCACTATTAATAAAACTCAATTTACTTTCTAAAGTCGTAATAATGTTCATTAAGTTCATCATTCTACTAGTATTATCAGGATTAGTTTGGTCAGATGATAAATTTAAGCTAGCATAAGTGGAAGTTACCGTCAGCAATTGAAGATAATTTTTATATTCATCTAAGCAATTATTGATATTTTGGGCACTATTTAAATTATTTTGATATTTCTTTTCAATTTCATTTCCTACTTGCTTAAGTCTCTCAATCGCTTGTAAATAATCCGCCTCCGTTTTAAAAATACTACCTAAATCCCAAGTTAACTTTTGATTAACTTCACTTCTTAATTTTATCTTCATTTTTTCCTCCTTATAAGCAATCCTTTTTTACAGGATGACTATTCTATTATTATAACAAATACTGATAAATAAAAAAAGTGATTATCGCTTATCAAAGCGATAATCACTTTTTAGCTCTTTAGCTGCATGCTTCTAATTAGTAATCCCATCATTATAATTGAATAAATAAGAAAATTTAACATAGCAAGCCAGGCATTATTGGTGAAAAGATCCTGATATATATTAGTCATCCATAAGATACACTTAATACTTTCATCCCTTCTGGATAAAGATTTTTTTCAAACATGTTATAAACTTTACTTAATACGGTGGCACTTTTAGTTACATTTTCCTTATCAATTAGAACCTCTCCTGACGAAGTTGTTTTCCCTGCTCCATTTCGACCTAATAACCCATATATTTTATTAGGTTACAAACATTCCCAGCCCCTCTTTTTATAAAGAACTCCCTTAGTATACCATCTTCTACCCCTTATGCAATTTGGATACATATTGGTTTACCATTATATAAATCGATTTGCATTTTCACCCTCCATCCTTTAGTTAACTACTCATGTACAGGTCTAAAGTTAACATTTATCCATAAAAAAAAGACAAGTTTTTC
>CALFRW010000020.1 GCA_937919135.1 uncultured Haloplasmataceae bacterium | reverse complement strand
TAAAAAGATTCTTTAACATTAATAAACTTTTTTTTGCTTCTTCTTTATTACGATGCTCAACAAAATAAGAGAACCGTTTTTGATAATAATCTAGTTTTTCATATGGTTCTAATTTAGCTATATCGAGTTTTTCAATAAGCTCAACAATTTTTTTATCATTACCTTCTAACAAATACCCATTTAACCGCATAATATCAAGCATTTGTTTACGAAAGATATATTTTAGGCGTTTATTATTAAGTAATTCTTGATATAAAAAATAGTTTTCTTGTCCATATAACAAATTATTTAATTGCTTTATTGTTTGTTTCCGTAAATAATTCAACAATATCCTAACACCAATAAATATTAAGAAGATAAAAAGGGTATATACTAAATAACTCCAACTAAATTCAATATTTAATAATATCATAATAACGCTCCATTATTCTTGATTATAAATCAACATTGAGGCTTTTGCTGCTTCAATAGCTAATTCTGCTAATTCCTTAGGATTCATTGTTAAATTATAAGCTATTTCTGATATACCAGCAGTGTTTAAGCCACCAACAACTACATAATCGCTATTTTCAGCTGCTAACAAGCAAGATTCTCTAAAAGGAGTACCGCCTACAACATCACAAATAAATAATATTTTACTATTATTTAATGCTTTAATTAAATTATATATTTTACTCCTAAGAATATCAACGTTATCACTTGATTTAAAATCAATATAATAAAAACCTTCAATGCTTCCTACTAGCATATTCAGATTACTTTTTATTAATGTACCATATTCACCATGACCTAAGATTATTACTTTCGTCATAATATTTACCTCCGTTAATCAAAAGTCCCTAAGCATTAATGTTTAGGGACTTATAGTTTTAATTTTTGTTTTTACGAACTAATTCTGTATAGTTAGCATATACCTGATGCATATAATCTTTTGGTATTTCATTAACATTTGGTGAAACAAAGATATACATCTTGTGGTCCATTTCTTGCAAGCGTTTAGCTGTTTCACTAACTATTGCTTGAGAAATAGTAATCGTCGCAACAGTAGATGATGCCCCAACCTTTTGTGGATATGTAGGTATTGGTACTAAGCTATCTTCTAAAGGACAACAGTTATCTATAAGTATATCAGCTACATCTCCAAGTTTATTTCCGCTTGAATGGTTAGCTTTTGCCTTTTGATGGTTTTCACCTGATGTAATCGCAATTACTTTTAAGCCTCTTTCTTTAGCATACATTGCTGCTTCGATTGGTGCTGCATTTAAACCACCATGTGAATAAACAATCATCACTTCACCTTCTTGGAAAGTAAAGCTTTGTAAGAAGTTTTGAATATATCCTTCTTGTCTTTCAATCCATAATAATTCCCTAGCTCCACCTGGTCCAATCACATTAGACCACATTAATCGAGGATCCATTAATGGATGAAATCCAACTACCCCACCATAACGAGGGAAAACATCTTGAATTGGCAGTACACTATGTCCTGAACCAAATAAGTGGACTAACTTTCCTTTTCCAATCGTATCTGCACATAATTCAGCTGCTTTTTGAATATTTTCAGTTTGTGTTTGTTCGATTTTTTCAATTACTTTTTGAATTTCATTAACAAAATATTTTTGACTCATTGTGCTACCTTCCTTCTTTATTGTTTACATTATATTGTTTAATTAATATACTCCTAATAGATAACCGAGACCAGTTAAGATAGCGGCGATTACTAGGATTAATCCCATTATTACCATTGGACTAACTTTCTTTTTACCATATAAGTAAAAGACAAAGATTGTTAATAATAAAGGCAATAATTTAGGAAATATACCATTTATTAGCGCTTCAAAGTCAACAATTACGTTTCCACCTTCAATAGATTTAATTTGAATTGGTAATGGTACACTAACATAAGAAGCTGTTAATGCCCCGACAACAATTAAACCTAAAATAGATAAGGATTCCGTTATTTGTTCTAATTTACCTGATGCCATAAACTTAGAGATACCCTCGAGTCCTGAACGATATCCTAACTTAAATAAATAATTACTTAAAATTAATGTTCCTAATGGATAAGCAATCATATATAAGACTGGACCTAACCAACTAATATTACCAGCACCTCTAGTAATTGCCATTGCAAGTGTTAGTAATATTGGAATTATCGTTGCAACCCATAGGGAATCTCCAATTGCACTTGTCGGTCCGATTAAAGCAACCTTAACAGAATCAATTGTTTGTGCATTTACATTACCATTTACTTTTTCTTGTTCCATCGCACAAGTTATCCCTGGACATATTGAACCGATTTGTTGCTCAGTATTAAATAATGTTAAATGTCTTTTAAGTGCAGCGCTGGTTTCTTCTTTTGAATCACCGTATAATTCTTTAATAACAGGTGTCATTGCATGAGCGTATGCAATTCCTAACATTGATTCTGCTTGTTGTGAACAACCATGCCAGAAAAACCAGATCCAAAATGATTTATTTAAAGCTCTTTTACTTAATTTAACCTCAGCCATTAAAATGCACCTCCTACATCACTTCTATTATCTAAAATATAGTAATAAATATAAGCGATTATTGCGCCAAAGACTGCTACTCCTAAGATTGTGATTGATGCACCGAAATAGGCCATTAATAAGAAACCAATCATAAAGATGGCAAAATGAAGTTTTTTCTTAACTAAGAAAGATAAGAGAATCCCCATACCTAGTGCAGCAATCATTCCACCAAAGATTGTTAAACCTTGAGTAAACCATGCTGGTATATAATCCGCAATATTTGTTCCTCCAGTAGCTGAAATCGATAATAAAACAACTAATGCAGGTACAAAGCGAAGTAAAAATCCGATTGATTGTCCACCAACGACATTGGCATAAAACATATAACGTGGCTTAGCTTCTTCAGCACCTTTTTGAGCAATACGGTTTAAGAAAATATTAAGCGCATATGATAAGTTCCACATCGCTACCCCGATTGCGCCACCGATGGCCGCAAATATCCATACAAAACTCTGGGCGGTTTCAAAGTCTTTACCCAAAACCAAAGCACCTGCAACTCCTATATATGTAGCATAAGATAAATCCCATGCCATCGCTCCACCTGGTGTCACAGATCCTAAATAAGCTAATTGTAATAGTAAACCTAATTCAATAGCTAATGGTACATTACCTAATATTAATCCTACGATAAAAGCTGCAATTAATGGTCTTCCTAAGGTATACCATCCCATAGTATTACCAACAATTGAACCAATTGCACCTAGATATACAAATAGGGCAATTAAAATTGCTTGAAAAACACTCATGTTATTTTACCTCCTTCATTTATTTATGAAAATTCTTTTTTGCTTGTTCCCAAGTTCTTTTTGAAGATTGGGGAACCATTTGCAAGATAATATTAACACCGTCTTGATGGAGTTCATCTAATACATCAATCTCTTTTTGGGAAAAGAATAATACTCCACCTCCACCGCTTGATAAGTTATAAATGCTTTCACTATTTTTTTGAATATTACCTAAATATAAAGTATCCAAAGTTTCAACAGATGGAATTATCTTAGGTAAATCAATTGGGCTTCTAAGTATTATTAAACGATTATGTGATACCTCATTTTGTAATAAAGGATTACTTTCCTCTATTGATACTATAGATGACTTAATAGACTTCGGAACACCCATTAACATTATTTGTTTTAACATTGGGTTAGCTGCAGTAGCATCATCAATGACGATAATTTCTTTAATATTTAGTGTCCCTGCCCAGGAAACAACAATTTGACCATGAATTAGACGATCGTCAATTCGAATATAAGTTTTTCCCATCAATTTTTCTCCTTTACTTAAATTAAAGCGCTTAATTTAACTTGATTATATAACACCGCTTTCATTAATGTCTAATTTTTGACACAATACGTCAAAAATTATTTTCGCTTAATAATAATTTGGTAATAAGATAGTAATCGTTTATAATAATTAGGGAGGCGGTAAACTATGAAACGATATTCATTAACAGGTTTTTATCAAAAGTTCGTATGTCTAATAATAATAACCTTTTTAGGATTAATAAATATCCTAAATTATTCGGTTTTTCCTGTAGGTAATACAACAAAAATTACATTTTTAGTATTGACAATTATTATAAATCTAATCTATTTTTATCTTTCTTTCTTTCCAAGAATAATTATTAATACCAACAACAAAACTCTTACCGTAAAATTTATAAATAAGACTACAATAAATTTTATGACTATAAAAAATATCTCCTTAGAAGAAAAACAAATCCAAAATAAGGACATTTTAATCATTAATTTATATAATGATAAGGATGAAATATTTTATTATATCCATACTTATTTTAATACAAAACAAAAACAACAAGCTAACAAAATTGTGCTAGCTTGTCAAGAGTTGATTAATTAAATCAGCGATTGCGCCTTCATTATTACTTACAGTAGTAATTTGGGCTCTTTTTTTTACCAGTTCATGACTATGCTCTGGACATGCAGAAATATCTGCGATATCAAGCATTTCAATATCATTTAAATAATCACCGATACAGACAATTTTTTTCTGTAGACCTTTTAAAGCTCGTTTTATTCCTAAAGCTTTTGTTGCCTTTTTAGATACAACTTCAATAAACCTTATTGAAGAAGGCATAACATTTACTTCATTAATTGAATTAAATTGAGTTAAATCATAGTTTACTTTTTCTGAATCTTCCGCAAAAACGACAAATGTTGCTTTTAAGACATTTAAAGATTTTATCGTTTCAAGGGAAATTTCTTGAGCAGGGAAATCAAGTTTAGGAATATTTCTACTATGTATATGCTTCACCGCATATACTTCACTTTCATCAGAAATAACTAAAGCGATGCGATTATTGTTTTCAAAATACTGAATAGCTTCATCAATATATGCTTGAGGAACTAATTCCTTATGTAATATTTCACCTGTGGTATGAGAATAAAGTAATGCACCGTTTGCTAAAACTACAGGAATTTCCATTTGGTAATCATGAAAGAAATGAAGCGCATTTTTTAAGTTTCTTCCAGTTGCGATTGAAAAACTACCACCTAAGTCACGCCATTTTTTCATTGCTTGAAGATTCTTTTCCACAATAATGGGACCTAACTCCCAACTCGATAATAATGTACCATCCATATCTGAAAATATTACAACATCTTTTGGATCCATACAATCCCTCCTATTTTTCAATAATTGCTTTTTTAAGACGTAACACCTTACTAGGAGATACTGATAATTCATCGATATTATGTTCTAAATAAAAGTCTAATAATGATAAATCACCAGCTGATTCACCACATATACCAACCCAAATGCCAGCCTTATGAGCATTTTTGGCGGTTAATGCAATCATGTTTAATACTGACTCATGTCCCTGATTAAAGAGCATCGAAATTTTACTATTCATCCTATCACAAGCAAGCGTATATTGTGTTAAATCGTTAGTTCCAATACTAAAGAAATCAACCATCCCTGCAAGTTTATCTGATATCATAACTGCGGCAGGAGTTTCAATCATTATTCCTAATTGGATATCATGATCATAAGCTATATTTTCTTGATCAAGTTCTTGCTTAACTTCTTTAATAATTTCTTTAATTTCACTAACTTGTTCGATATGAGTGATCATTGGAAACATAATCGATAAATTTCCATACTTTGATGCTCGATATAAAGCCCGTAACTGAGTCTTAAAAATTTCTGGCTCATTTAAACAAATTCGAATTGCCCGATATCCTAAAGCTGGATTATCTTCTTTACCAAGTTTAAAATAATCAACAACCTTATCTGCACCTATGTCCAGTGTCCTAATAATCACATTTTTAGGCGCAAGTTTACTTAGGACATTTTTATAAATCGCAAATTGTTTGTTTTCACTAGGATAATCATTACTATCTAAATAGATAAATTCACTTCTAAATAACCCAACAGCATCAGCATCATTTTCAATAACTAAGTCTACTTCTTGAACGTTACCAATATTAGCACCAATTATCACTTTTTTACCACTTTTAGTAATTGCCTTTTTACCACGATAACCTTCCAGTTCCTTTTGTAATTTCTCTACTTCAATAATCTTTTTATGATAATACTCCGTCTTTTTTTTGTCAGGATTGATAATTACCTCTCCTGTTTGTCCATCTAAAGCTATTATACCAAAATGGGGGATTTCATCAAAGCGATTTAACCCAACAACAAAAGGGATATTCAAAGTCCTCGCTAAAATAGCAGCGTGAGATGTAATTGAACCAACCTTTGATACAATACCCGCTACTTGCCTTTTATCAAATTTTACAATTTCACTAGGTAATAATTCTTCTGAAAGTAAAATAAACTTTTCTGTTGGTACCGTATTAACATCTTCAATCTGCTTTAGTATTTTTATTAAACGATTACGGATATCCAAAACATCTGCACTTCTTGCTTGCATTATTTCATTGTCCATAGCTTCTAATAACTTTTGATATTTTAATGCTGTACTATCCACTGCATATTCAGCATTTTTACCTTTTTTTATTAATGCTTCGACACCTTCAGTAAAATCTAAATCCCTAATTAACATTTTATGTACTTCAAATACTTCAGCACTTTCCTCATTTATTTCTTTCGTTTTTAGATAAAGTTCATCAAGTTGTTTTTCAGCCTTAACTAATGCATCCTGAAATCGCTTAAGTTCTACATCTTGATTTTGATTATCAAGTTCAGTAACGCTTAAATCAATCTTTTCTAAATAAAATGGTTCAGCTATTGCTAATCCTTCAGATGCACCGATTCCTTGTAAAATAATCACTTTGATCACACTCCTTTTTACAATATATTTATTGTAACATGTGAAGTAAATCTTTTAAGCGTTTTATTATATAATGATAATTTTTGTTAAAATCGATAAAAAAATTGACTAAGTATTTTATTTAAGATATGATTAACAATATATTCTAGGAGATGATTAGATGAAAAAAAAAGAATTAACTACTTTTAAACTAATATCTGGTATTATTGCTGGAGTCTTAATTATTATTATCTGTATTTACTTAATCATCCAAAAAATAAGCAATAATGAAAATAATACAATTTGGCAGGAATTTATCTTAATAGGAGCTGCATTATTTTTCCTATTTATTATCGTTAAGGCCGCTATATATAAGCACAAAGAGCAAAGTTAGAAATTACCCAATTTCTAACTTTTTATTTACTTTAAACATTTTTATTACATTCATGTAGATATTGATAGACTACCTACAAGCCCTATTAGTTATTTTGAAATTTTTGCATGTGGTAATAATACGGAAAATTACAAGAAAATCATTATTGAAAAATATTTAATTAAAAGTTCAGGAGAACAATTTATGTTAGGAGAATATAGTATCCCAATTAATGAAGGTTATTACATGGCATTTGTTGATATAGGAGAACTAGGAAATGCAAGACTAAATATATATTACTCTAATTAAAGTCTAAAAGCTTGAAAGTTATTACTTTCAAGCTTTTTAATTTATATTTAATCAATTCGTTTTTTTCCGATAAAAAATAGCGCTACAGTTCCCCCACCACTATGTGAACCTATTGTCGTACCTATACTATTAATCATAATTGGTTTTTGAACATTGGGAAATTTACTTTCTACTAAATTTGCGACAGTCTGAGCATCTTCATAACATGCTGAATGTGATATATAACACTTACCATCATAATTTAAGCCATTTAATGCGTTTTCTTCCATTTTGTTTACAATTTCTTTAATTACTCTTTTTTTACCGCGAATTTTAAAACGGGGAATTAATTTGCCGTCATAACTCATATTTAACAAAGGACAAATATTCAATAATGTTCCCATTGTCGCAGCTGCTGAAGATATTCTTCCACCGCGTTTATAATGTTTTAAATCTGTTGAATAAAACCAGTGATGAACTCTCAATTTATTCTCTTCTAACCAGCGATATATTTCCTCAATACTTGCTCCATTATCCCGCATATCAGCTGCCATATCTGTAAGAAGCCCAGAGCCAGATGAAGCACCTAGTGAGTCAACAATATAGATTTTTTGATTTGGATACTTTTCCAAAAGTGTTTCTTTTGCGATTAAGGCTGAATTACATGATCCAGATAAACCTGAGGAAAGTGTAATATGAAGAATATCTAATCCTTGATTTAAATACTGTTCAAAAAATTCAATATATTCGCCAACATTAACCTGAGAAGTTGTTGGCATCGATCCTTTACTAACACGTTGATAAAACTCATCAAATGGCATTGTTTTTCCTAAATCATCGATATATTCAACACCATCCATTATGTAATGAAAACAAATGTAAGGTATTCCTCGCCTTTCAAGATGTTCAGCTGGTACATCAACTGTTGAACAACAGCTAATTAAATATTTACTCATACTAAGACTCCTAACATTCAATTATTAATTTTAGTATACACTTTAATATTTTGAATGTCAAAGTATTTTTTTAGATATTTTTACCGCTAATCTTTTTATTAAACACATAAATCGCTACAACATTTATCACTACTGCGTATACAATTACCCACCATATTTGAGGAAATATTGCATTATAGTCACCTATTATAGCGGCACGCGTAATATCAACTGCGTGAGAAAAAGGCATCAAATAAGCAACTTTTTCATACACTCCACCAATAAGACTTATGTCAAACCAAGCACCACTAAACCAAGCGCAGATATTAGTAAGTAATGCACCACATACTCCTCCTACTTGCTTTTCATTAAATAAACTACCACATAATAAGCCTAAACCGATAAAGATTAATCCTGTCGGGATTAAGACGAGTAATCCGATTAAAAGATTTACATTAACAGAGAGTCCTAAAAATATTGAAGCAATAAAGCACACAATACTTTGAATTATCGCCATTGGTATTAAAGGTAGTGTGTATCCACAAATGTAATCAGAAGCTGTAAGTGGAGAAGCAAATAAACGCATTAAGAATGAATTATCTCGATCTTTTGCGACTAGAAGACCAGAAAATAGCGATATAAATGATAACCCAAATACTGCAACACCTGGTGATAAGGTTTCAATCATAAAGATGCTTTCAGAAACATTGCTTTGAATCGCTGTAAAAATTAATAATATTACAATCGGAAAAGCAAGACCAAACATTAAATTAAGTGGATCTCTTATTATTTCTTTGGTATTTCGTTTCGCAAATGTCATAAATCTCATATATTTACCTCCATATCAGTCGCTAATTTAATAAAAGCATCTTCAAACTTATCGACTTGAGCCAATAAATTCAATTCTGAAACAGTACCCGTTGCTTTTAATTCTCCTTTTGCCATAATTCCCACACGATCAGCTAATGCTTCTACTTCTTCCAAATAATGTGTGGTAAGTACTATTGTCATTTCTGTTTTTAATTTTTTTATTACCGACCAAAGTTCCCTTCTGGCAATGACGTCTAAACCTAATGTTGGTTCATCTAAAAATAATATTTTAGGATTTGAGATGAGTGACATCGCAATACTTAATCGCCTCTGAAAGCCCCCTGATAAAGTTTTAGTTTTCGCTTTGGCTACTTCGGTCAAATTAAATATCATAATCATTTCTTCTGCTTTAATTTTAGCTGTTTTTTTATCACTACCATAAATTCTCGCAATAAGCTCTAAATTTTCTTTCACTGAAAGATTTCTAGCTACAGCGGTTTCCTGAGGTGAAACATTAATCTTTTCTTTAACTTTTTGAGGATTATTTAAGATACTGTCACCTAAAAGATAGGCATCACCACTCGTTGGTGGAGTAAGACATGACAACATTTTAATTGTTGTTGTCTTACCTGCACCATTCATCCCAAGCAGTGCGAATAACTCACCTGCTTTTATTTCCATATTAATGTTTTTAACCGCAAATTTTCCTTTATAACTTTTACTAAGATTATTAATTTTAATCGCGTTCATTATCCTTTCCTCCCTCACTTTGTTGAGCAACAAACATCGCATCTGCAAACTGATAAAAACGATCTTTGTTAATTATCGCAATCCCTTGATTTTCATCACCTAGTAATAATAATGTATCCCCAGGTTTAATCTTAAATATATCCCTGGCTTCTTTAGGAATCACAATTTGCCCCTTTTCACCTACTTTCGCTGTCCAAGCATGTTTTCCAACTGGTTTTTGCATCTAATCATCTCCTTTGTATAAAAAGTATACTTTGTATAACTAATTATATAAAGTATACTTTATTCTGTCAACAAAAAAGAGTGTAAAACTATTTTACACTCAAATTAGTTTCAGTTAATTCATATATTTCATCAAAGACATTTTCTAAGAATTTCCTATCATGTGTGATACATATCACACAGCCCTTAAAATTTATTAATAATTCATGAATAACCGGAGCACTTAATGGAGATAGGTTTCTCGTTGGTTCATCTAAAAGTAAAACATTATTTTTATTTACGACCATTTTTAAGAGTAATAATTTTGCTTTTTGACCACCACTTAAACTGTGCGTTTTATTATCCATTTCATCACGCGTAAACTGTAATGCCCCCATCATCTTCCGTATCCTTGACTCATCACTATTTTCAAAATCCTGTAAAATGTATTCTAAAGCACTACTATCATAATGAATAAGTTCTTCATATTTTTGGCTCATATATCCTACCGAAATATCGTTTCTTTTACTTAACTCCTGATAAATTAATTTTAATAATGTACTTTTACCAGAACCGTTTTTACCAATAATGGCAATTTTCGGATTACCATATACTGATAATTTTACTTCTTTTGATAATATCTGACTGTTTATCTTTAAGGGTGCTATATTTAGCTCTAGAATTGACTTATTATTGGGAATACTTACATTTTCATCAAAAAATAAATTAATTGCTTCTTCTCTTTCAGGAATATCTAAAAACTTTTCCTTTTCTTTTCCAAATCTTTTTTCCATGCTTTTTAAAGCATGCATTTTCTTTTTTAACAATCTCCCTGATATCGGATCTCTAACAACTTGGTTTTGTTGGTGTGCAACCTTATTATATATTTGTTGGAAACGTTCCATTTTCTTTTGATAATCGTCTCGCTGTTTACGAGCTACCATTGCTTGGGAATCTAGTTGTAAATTCCGATATTCCTTATATTCCTGGTAATTCATTTTAATAACATCATGTAGCGGTTTCATTCTTTTATGAATTTGTGTTAAATGAATTATCCCATTCGATACATTTTCCAATAATGCTTCATCATGTGAGATAAATAAAAGCGGTCTGCTTTCATTTAGCATAAAATTTTCAAGAAATATAATTGTTTCTAAATCTAAGTCATTTGTTGGTTCATCAAGTAGTAAAATATCTGGTTCATTTAATAATATTTTGACTAAACCGATTTTAACGAGTTCGCCGCCACTATATTCATTAACCTTTTTATTTTCATCAATAAAATGCGGACTTAATTTTAGTTCTACCAAGTAGTTATCTAAATTTGCTAACTTTTGATAATCGGTTAATTTTATTTTAGACCAAGGATTTGTTTTTAATAAATAATCCAAGACTGTTTCATCCAACCAATTATCCAAAATCGATTGTTCTAAATATCCTATTTTACCTGTAGTTATTATCTTACCTTTTACATCGCAATAAGATATTAGTCTTTTATCATAAATAGCTTTTAATAAGGTTGATTTACCACTACCTTCTAAACCGATAACCGCATACTTATCGTTCGGATTTAAAACAAAAGTTAAATTATCAAACAAAGTTCGATTATCTTTATTAATATGAATCGTTAAATTTTCTATTTGTAGCATTATTATCTCCTTTATGTTTTAATCATCATAAAAAATATTAAAAGAGATAATTATTATAATTATTCTTTTAATATTAGCAAGTAATCGTAATCATCTTATCACCTCAATTCTATTAATAGTATAACGTTTATTAAATAATAATTCAAATAAAAAAGCTAGACATTAAATGTCTAACTTTAATTCATAATAGCATAGAGGTATTTGAAGGACACTAACAATAATACACACAATTGCTACTGGTAACATAACCCAAAAAAGCAAAGAGAACAGACCATAAAAACCGATAAGTAGACCAGGTATTAAGTACTTCATAACCGTAAGTGCTTTATGTTTATAATAAAACACTTGAATAATACTTGTTATTAATGTAGCCAGCGGAAAAATCATAAAAGCATTAAAAACAGAATTACCTACTAAGTGAAGTGAAATTGATACCGGTACTGCTAGTAAAAGTAATGTTGAAATAAATAGATAATATTTTTTCATTTTCTCCATCCTTTTAATTTATAACCCTATTTTAACAATGTATGGCTGATAAAGTCAATACCTAATAATTAAATCACTTTTCCAGGATTTAAGATATTCTTCTCATCAAAGACCTTTTTGATGCCACGCATTAAATCTATTTGTGTATTTCCCAGGTGATTACGAAGAAAATCCTTTTTAGCATATCCAATTCCATGTTCTCCTGATACAAGACCATTTAGTTCTTGCGCCTTGTTATACAATAATGTAAATGCCTTTACTAATTTTTCTTCCCAGGTTTTGGAATCTAAATCATCCTTACATACATAGATATGTAAATTTCCATCACCAGCGTGACCAAAACTGGGGATTCTAATTTTTAAATTTTCCGCAATTTCATGTGTAAAGAGAATAAACTCAGCTATTTTATCCCTCGGAACAACAACATCACATTCATCAATTAATGAAGTAGAGGCCTTAATAGCTTCTAGGAATGCTCCTCGTGCTTTCCATACTGAATCTTTTCTTTCATCAGTATCAACAATAAAAACATCTAAGGCATTTAATTCTTTTAAACATAAGTTGGCGATTTCTTGATAATCATGTTCAACTTGTGTTTTTGTATTACCATCAAATGATAAAAGAATATAAGCATCATGAGTTGTATCGGGAAACCTCTTACCTAAGTAAGTTTCCGCAAAAGCAATCGTTTCTCTTTCAAAGAATTCAATCGCTGTGGGAATAATTTCTGTATTCACTATTTTTGTGACAGCTCTAATTGCCATTTCAATATTTGCAAAAGGCACTAATAAACTAATTGAATGTTTTGGGAGTGCCGCAAGCTTTAATACAGCTTTAGTAATAATACCTAATGTTCCCTCAGAACCAATCAGTAAATGTTTTAGTGAATAACCTGAACTATCTTTAACAACCTTTTCACCCAAATTAATTACTTCACCATTTGGAAGTACCACTTCTAATGCTCTTACCCAATCACGGGTTACTCCATACTTAACAGCTCTCATACCTCCAGCATTGGTACTTATATTGCCACCAATTGTCGCACTTTTCTCACCAGGATCAGGAGCATAAAAGTAACCCTTAGTTTCTACATATTCGGCAATATCCATTAACAAAACTCCAGGCTCAACTGTTAAAGTTAAATTACTTTCATCAAGTTCAAGAATTTTATTCATTTTACTAGTATCTAGAATAATTCCCCCTTCTATAGGGACACATCCTCCAACTAAACCTGTACCAGCACCCCTAACAACAACCGGTATTGTTTCTTGATATGCATATTTCATAATCTGAGCTATTTCATTAGTAGATGTAACTTGTAAGACGACTTCAGGCATAGCTTCAATTGTACCAAGCTCATCTTTTCCATATTCCTCACTAATCTGCTCATTAATTAAAACCAAATCATCGCTTAAGACTTCTTTAAAATATTTTAGATCATGATTATCGATTTTTTTATAAGCCATTTATTACACCTTCCGCTTTTATTTTCTGTAGTAATTGAGGAATAACTTCATTTAGGTCGCCAATAATACCTAAATGTGACACATCCATAATCGGTGCCGTTTTATCTTTATTTACTGAGATAATATATTCACTATTTTTAATACCTGCCTCATATTGAACAGCACCATGAATTCCTAAATTTATTAAAAGCTTAGGTGCTACTGTCCGACCACTTAAACCAATTTGTCGTCTCGCATCAAACCAACCATTTTCAATTAGGGGACGTGTACAAGCTAATTCAGCACCTAAAATAACAGCAAGTTCCTCAGCTAATCTTAAATTCTCTTTTGTTTTAATACCCCGACCACAACTAACAATTATTTCTGCCTCTGTTATGTCTATTCCTCTTTCTTTCTTTATATACTTAAGGTGTTTTATTTTAGATTCTAAATTAATTCCCTGACAATTATGTTCAATAATTACACCCTTTGGCTCTACAACTTGCGGCTTATTAAAGATCTTATATCTAACAGTTGCAAGCTGTGGTCGATTATTACTTGTAACAATTGATGCCATAATATTACCACCAAAAGCAGGTCTTACTTGTACTAAATCGGTATTTTCTTTAATATCCAATTTTGTACAATCCGCTGTTAACCCTGTTTTAAACCGGGCTGCAATTTTAGGCGCAAATGATCTTCCTAAAGCTGTAGCTCCAATTAAAATGGCACTTGGTTTTATCGTTTCAATATAATCTGAAAACACATTGGCGTAGCGTTCAATATTAAAGTGCGCTAACTTTTCATGTTTATAGACAAATACTTTATCAACACCATATGTTAACAAAATATTAGCCTTTTTTTCTATATCAGCACCAATTATCACAGCATAAACAGCTTGCATTGTTTTTTTAGCTAATTCTATCGCTTTACCAATTAATTCAAAACTAACTGGATGAATTCCACCTTCATCATGTTCTACATAGACAGCAATTCCCGTCCATTTAGATTTATCAATTTGTACTTTAGCTATTTCTTCATACTCACAAACACCCTCTGGGCCTTTTTTTACACACATTTTACATACTTTACAAGCTGAATTAATTGTAAGTTTTTCATTTTCATATTCAAAGGCATTAAAGGGACAAATATTCATCAATTTTTCAACATGTTCTTTTTTTAATTTATCATAATTTATTTTAATTCTGCTCATAATATCACTCTTTCTAGATGTATTTCTTGGTCTTTAATTCATTAAATAAGGTATCTACCACATGAAGAATCGAGCCTTCTACTACTTCCTTTTTATCATTTTTGTCGGGACTAAATATTTTCTCTACTTGAGTTGGTGAACCATTTAGCCCATATTTATGCTCATCATTATCAGGTAAATCCTTTAAGGAAATTACTTCAATTTCATAATCTTTAAAATCTAAACCTCTTTTATATGAGGGTAATCTTGGGGTATAGATATCTTTTTCCACAGTAATTAAACACGGTAAAGAAATTGCTAAAATTTCATGATGATTCTCATAATTAGTACTTACTTCTAAAGTTTTTTCGTTTACACTAATTATTTCATTAACATATGTTGCATGAGGATAAGCTAATAATTCAGCTATTTCTGGTCCAACTTGAGCAGTGTCACCATCAATTGTTTGCTTTCCACAAATAATTAGATCTAAACCTCCAATATACAGTAATCCTTGACTAAGTGCCTGTGATGTAGCAAGCACATCAGCACCAGCAAATTTTCTATCACTTAATAAAATTGCTTCATCGCAACCCATCCATAATGCTTCATTTAAAATTGTTTTCGCCTGCGCAGGCCCCATAGAGATAGCATATACTTTTGTATTAGGGATCATTGCTTTTATTTTTAACGCAGTTTCAACTGCATATAAATCATATGGATTCATTTTATTATTTGTTCCTGAACGAATCAGTACTCCTGTTACTGGATCAACTTTTACATCTGTCGAAGCGGGAACTTGTTTTATACATACCGCTATTTTCATAGTTTTCACTCCTATTTATTTAATTCGTTTATAAAACGTTATCCTTTTTATATATCATTTCATTTAGTCATTTTATTATAACACAGAATTTACGACAAAAAGTGCCACAATTCATCAATTTGATTTATCGTGACACTATAACATTTCTATTAGAAATAAGCTTTATATATATAGATAATTTACCACTTGTTATTATAACTAGATAATTTTTACCAAAAACTTTTTATGAAAGATAATTTCATTTTAGCAATAACTATTCTCATGCAAGATTGTTTTAGCTTTACTAATATTTTTTTCTGAAACTAAAATAATAGGCCCAGTACATCCCATACCACTTTCAGCATAGATTCCATTTCTTAAGAGCGTTTCAACAGCTGCTTCTAATTCTAGGATATCAATACCAACAATTTCTGATGATACTACTTCCTTTTCAGGCCTCTTGTAATCATTAGCTGATACATCCTTACTAACATTAGCGGCCTTATGTTCTTCAATTAAGTCAAAGAACTTTGCCTTTTGCAATTTATGTGATTCTAAAGCGATAATATTATGGATATCACCTTGTGCTAATTGTGCTGTATAATTTAAAGCATTTACAATAACAGGGATACCTGATGCTCTTGAAATAATACTGATAATACGTTTTTGGTCAAAGCCAATTCCTGGACCATATCCATATCCTAGTGCTTCATAGGATCCACCCGTATTAAACGATGAAAATAATTTCATTAAGATGTTACCAGTTAAGGTATCAGTAACCATAATATCACAACTTCCTGTTATTAAATCATTTCCACGCATCACAGTGCCACCATCACTACGAATACTTTCACCAAAATTAATTTCATAACCATTACCATTAAGTTTCTTTAATAACCTCTCTACACTGCGAGCATTATCGACATTTAAGATTCCAACTGTTGGGTTTACTATACCTAATGCTTTTGCGGTAATAATACCGTAGACGGCATTTTTAAACATACTAATCGTTCTGTCAGTATCACTAGAACCTGTAGTAGTCGCAATTAACATCTCTTTTCCATAAGCAGGTGTAATTATTCTTCCAACTGTTGATACACCAATTGGAAAGCTATAATGCATCGTTACACAACCATGAAGATAATTACTATCAAGTAGTTCTTCCATTTTTTGTTGAGCATCATTTTCACAAGTAACTTCATATAACTCTAAATCAGTTTCACACTTAGGTCCAATTAGGACTACTTCAAAATTACCAGTTTTTGAAGCTCGTTCTGCACTTTTAACGAGTGTTTCCACTTTGTGCTCACTTCCTAATGTTGTTAACCCAATTTTAATTTTACTAGAAAATTGACCTGTTACCAGTGCATCAGCGATATCATTAAAGGTTTCCCCGATTAGGTTTCTGATTTTTTCTTTATCCACAATAACACCTACTTACCTAATAGTGTTGCGGCAAATTCTTTCATTGCTTCAGCTATTAGTTGTTTTACTTCTTCTTTTGATACCGTTGCTTCCTGTGATGAACCAGTATTACGTTCAATAACAACACTAATTCCATCAAATAAATTGGTCATTCGTCCTAAGAATAATGAGCCTTTTCCGACGATCATTGCCCGGTTAATATTTGTATCAGAAGTTAAATCATCTATTAAGAAACCACAATAAGGTACACCTGATGGAATATGACCTTGTGTTGGAGCCCAACCTACTAAACCATGCTTTTCAGCAAAATCCATAATTTCATTTCTTTCAATTTCCTTATTCATAACTGCAAGGGCAGCAATCATTTTATAATTAGCAAGCGGTACATCTCCAGCTCCTGCAAGAGACGTTAAATCTGGATTTTGCATTTCAACAGAAAACTTATCCACATCAGAAATATGTAAATCATTGCGCTTCAATGGTTCTTCGACAAGAGATTTAGTAACAATTTGCGGACTAGAACCTGTTCCTACTGTATGAGTACCGATGATATCAGTTCTTATCACAGGAGATACGCCATCATCTTTAGTAACTAAAACTGCAAAAGTCCCTAATACATCTTCTAATATTGGATAACCTTTTTTCACATGATCGCGACCATTCATCCCTAGTTTTGCTGATGCTCCACCAGCAACAACTACAACTTGTTCATAAATACCTGCTTCTACTAAGGCAGCTGCATGAACCAGTGAATGCGTCGGAGCAGCACAGAAGCCACGGACATCGCATCCACCTGCATTTTTAAGTCCAGCAATTTCAGCGATTGCTTTGGCAAAGTTTCCGCCACCCCGTTGATTCATATCACCACAGGCTTCTTCACTACATTCAATAACATAACCAATTTTTTCAAAGTCAACATTATCTTGGGCAATTAAATGTTTTAAGCACACACCTGCTGATGCTTTTACAATCAAGTTTTCAATCATCACATGACTAGATAAATTTTCATCTATATCATGAGCTTTTTTAACGCACCCGACAAGTTTTGCATCAAAGTAAATACCTATAGCATCATTTTTTAACTCTGCTTCTATATCAGCTATTTTAGAACCTTTTCCAGTTAATTGTTTAATTTCGTCATCTGTTTTTAAAGGATGATTTTCATATTTGATTAAAGTTTGAGCTAGAAATTCTTCTTCCAATAAAACTAAATTAAATGTATCTGAATATTTAATCAGTAAAATGAACTCATCCTCGGGCATAATTTCGCCAAATTTACCATACCGTTTTCCAGCTTTATATTCAGCTGTACAAAATGGTCTTTCGTATTTTTTTAAAGTATCTGGATGTAAGTTTCCAATATATACTTGATTTGGTAAATAATTAATTACTTCTTCATAGGTACGTAAATTTTCTTTTAATGATTTTATGTATTCACTATCAGGGCTTGTTGTAGTCTGTGTAGTACCTAAGTTTTCTAAGAAGTTAGGTGTATGAATCAGTGAATACGCAGCTGCTTTTAATACTGCTTTCGCCATAGTTTCCCTCCTACAAAAAGGGGTGAGAAACCACCCCCTTATTTTTTACTCGAATACTGTTTGACCGTCAATTTCTGTTGTTAAAGCTTTTAATGACTTTTCAACAATTTTACGACGCAATTTGTATTCTTCATCTTTATCTACTTTTGGATTTCCTAATGGATGTGGGATTGCTATTGCTGGAACTATTCTGTTAGCTCCAACTGTTTTTGATATTGGTACAATTGTACAAATATGGACTACTGGGATACCAGTAGCTTCAATTCCTTTTACCATCGTTGCACCGCAACGAGTACAGGTGCCTCAGGTACTGGTTAATATAACTGCATCCACACCATCATTTAATAATTTACCAGCAATTTCTTCCGAAAAAGCTTTTGCACTCTTAACCGCAGTTCCATTACCTACAGTTGTGTAGAAGTATGGATGGATCGAACCAATTACTCCTTCTTTTTCCAAATCACGTAATACATCTAGAGGTAAAACACGATCTGGTTCTTCATTTGCATAAACTGGGTCATATCCGCCATGAGCTGTTTCATATTCAGCACTTGTAAGGTCACTTACTTTACTAATCTCATATTTACCATACTTCGATGCTGATGATGACTCAATATGATCTGGATTCCCTTTAGGCACAATTCCACCAGACGTCACTAAGGCAATTCTTGCTTTAGATAGGTCTTTGATTGCTGCACCTGGATTAACGCGATCAAATTCTGGCATTGGATATTCGGTTGTATATTCTTCACCTGTTAATTTTTTCACCAGCATATCAACAGCACGTTCAGCTCCGATTTTATCAGCGAAATAATTTTTTCTGATCCCACGAAGCATATAACCTTCTGTTTTGGCATCTAAGATATCTTCACCTTTAACAATCTTCATTGCAAGGCTTCCAATCTTAGGTAATGCTTTACGCATTCCTGTCGCTGCATTAGATGTTTCAATTATATAAACTTCCTTTTTAAACATATCAGCACCAGGATTTTCAATATACATACCTGTTAGTGTAGGTATATTTAATTTGTCTTGAACAGCTTTACAAATTGTTCCGCAAGCAGTTCCATAGCGTCCCGCATTAAATGCTGGTCCAGCAATAAATAAATCTGCTTGATAATCTTTGATTAAATCGATAATTTTAGTCGTAGCTGCTTCAATATTTTCATTAAAATATGAGTCACCACATACAACTGTTGCGATTATTTCGGCTTCACCTTTAAATTGTTGATTAAGGCCCAGTCCTGGACCTACAGCACCTTCTCTAATTTCAGGGGCTATATGTGCCATTTCTTCTCCACCGATATTAGCAAAAAACTGATTTATATAGTGAATAACTTTGTATGCCATAATATCCCTTCTTTACTTTCTTTTATCTACTTTGTTTTTTATAAAGACTCAACCTGAGCCTTTTAGTATAGTTTTTAGAAAATCAATTAATTATTTATTATATTTAGAGTGTTCTTCACGGACTGAAGTCATTTCATTTGTGATATCTTCAACATCTAGAATCATTTCCATCATTCCAATTTGTTCTTCGTAAACATCTGGTTTACAAACAGCTTTAAATGATGGCTCAACTGCATGGTATACACCTAATCCTAAACTAACACCGGTTAAACAACCAGCATATGTAGGGTCACCTACAGTTACAGTTTCAGCTGCTAATCCAGATAATTCTCCTTCTGCAGCTCCTAATACCACAATTATATTTTCAGCTCCGTATTCCTCAGTTAATTGTTTGATTCTTTTTTGATTTTCTAAATCCATAGCACCTGCGGCCGTTCAGACAAAGCATTCAGTTGTCGCAAACACAATTTCTGATCCAGGAATGTGTTCAACAACTGCTCTTAATGATTCACCAGGTATACCATCACGGTCACCTATAAGAATATATTTTTTGTTTTCAAATAGACTCATTATATTTCCTCCTTTATAGACTTTTTGCACTTAATTTATTAAAACCTAATTCATTTGTAGCACCGGTAATTGCTTGGATTTCAACTTTGATCGAACCATCTTCATGAAGTGAACCATCAAATCCACCAGCAATTGTATTTATATATGCATCAGTGCCAATAATTGTTTCCATTGGTGGTAAAATAATAACCTCATTTGCATTTCCACCAGTAACAACAGCATCCGCTTTTACATCAGCATCAGCTAGAGATTGACTGAGACCATCACGGCCTGCATATTCATCAGTAACGATTACAGTTTTAATTCCTGTTTGTTCAATCTTTTTACAGTTCATAATTAAGTCTGTATCTGGATTACCGAAACCTTCTTGGGATACAATGACACCATCAAGTCCTAAAAACTCAGCTAATTTAGCAGTAAAGTTTGAAGAACGTTCTTTATCAGCTAAATAAACATTTTCATTAGTAATTATTATACCCATGAAATTAAGATCTTTTCCATGACGCTTATATAAGTTTTGAATGATTGGATTATTCAAGTGATGATATGTAGTATTTTTATCGCATGCTGACACACAGTTACCACTTATAATCGCACCATCCATTATTTCAGTTGGATACATTATTGTCGGTACTATTTGCTTAGCATCGACACCATATACATAAGTATCATGTAATAACCCTTGAGTCTGAAGCATATATACATATCCTACCTTAGGTAATTCAGGATATGCCGCACTTTGCTCAAACATTGGTTTAGTTTCAAATACTTGGATTTCATCAGGTTCAATATCCTTTGCAGCATTACCTACGTAAGTAGCAATTTTTAAACCTGCCATGCGGGCAGCTGCTTCATAATCGTATTGTTTAAGTCCAGCAATTGGTTCAATAACAAGACATACATTATTTAACTTTGAAAATGGAGTATAATCTGCACCAGGTCCTGTCATATCGATAATTCCTTCTTGAAAACCAACAATTTTTCCACAAGTCACGATAGCGCTTCCTTTTAAGACATGAGTTCTACCACATCCAACAGTATCTACCTTACTAATGATTCCAGGGAACATTGAACCATTACCGCTTACTTTTACCCGTGGTTCAATAACATCTTTTACTGGAGTAATTCGTTTGCTTTCACCTGGTCTTGCAAGTTCGATAGTGACATTTTCTATTCTTTCATCTTCTAAAACAAGCGTTTTAATTTCTGCTTTATTTACATAGAGAACATGATTTTCAACCTTTGTCACATTACCGAATTGTACATCAGTAATCAAAATATTTCCAATTTCTAGTTTCATAATCTCCCTCCTTTATAAATATTTTTTTAACATTTCCTCAATACTAGCTTTTGAAGCATTGTCTTTTGTTACCTCATCTATCTTAGCACCATCTTTATATAATGAGATGGTTGGTAACCCCATAACTCTTTGAGATATTACCAGTCTTCTTGCTTTAGTAGTATCTAGTTTACAAAATTTAACATCTTGGTAAACTTTAGCTAAGCTTTCTACATCGGGCATCAGTGCTTTACAAGGTTCACAACCTTCATTCCAATAATCGACTAATACAAGCCCTTTGGCTTTTAATACCTCTTTTTCAAAATTATCTTTGTCTAAAATAATCATGCCAATCCTCCTTAATTAAATTTATTTTCAATATATTTTTCCGCTTGACATGCTGCTATTGCACCATCACTTGTAGCTGTTACTACTTGGCGCAAAGATTTTACCCTAATATCTCCCGCAGCAAATACACCTTCAATATTAGTTTTCATATCATTATCGGTCTTAATATATCCATTTTCCATTTCAATAATACCTTCAAATAAACTTGAACTTGGAATTACACCGATAAATGGAAAGATGCCAAACGTTCCATCCTCTTCATCAGCAAAATACTCTGTTAATTCATTAGTTTTAACATTCTTTAAGACGATTGATTCAACAATACCATCACCTTTAATTTCTTCAACTACTGTATCCCAGAGAAAATGCATTTTCTCATTTTTAAAGGCCTTTTCTTGAATTGATCTAGCAGCTCTTAACTGGTCTCTACGATGAACGACAGTAACTTTACGAGCAAATTTTGTTAAATACATTCCCTCTTCTACTGCAGTGTCGCCACCACCAATAACAAACACTTCCAAATCGGTAAAAAAGTCAGCATCACATGTCGCACAATAAGATACGCCTTTTCCGATTAATTTAGTTTCTCCAGGGCAACCAATTTTTCTTGGATTAGCTCCCGTGGCGATAATAACAGCTTTAGCGTGATATTCATTTTCAGCACTTTTGATAACTCTTGTTTTGCCTGTAAAATCAAGCGCGACAACCTTATCGCGAACGATATCCGCACCAAATTGTTTTACTTGCTTAACCATCTTTTCGATTAACTTTGGTCCGGTATCATCAGGAGCACCAGGATAATTCGCAATTTCAGCTGTAATCGCTATTTGCCCGCCAGGATTAACTTTGTCTAAAAGAATTGTATCCATCTTGGCTCTAGCTGCATATATAGCAGCTGCAAGACCTGCTGGACCAGCTCCAATAATTAAAACATCACAATTTCTTACCATCATATCTCCTCCAATATACACTTATAGTGCTTGTTTTATAATTTCATAATCCATGAACTGTAAATCTTTTTTT
Organism: uncultured Haloplasmataceae bacterium; assembly: GCA_937919135.1. Classification (GTDB taxonomy): domain Bacteria; phylum Bacillota_I; class Bacilli_A; order Haloplasmatales; family Haloplasmataceae; genus CALFRW01. Next base: position 7,787 of record CALFRW010000020.1, on the reverse strand, counting down.
ATCTTATCAGTATTTATTCTGTGATCGCGATTAAGTAAACTATTACGAACTAAGATAATTGCATCTTCGATAATCCCAATTGATTTCAGATTTAAATTAGCGCTTTCCTCGATGACTACTGTTTTATAAAAGGTTTTATCTGCTAAAAAGTTACTCGATAATGGATGCGTTAATAACTGATAGTTATTATGAATATAGTCTCTTACCTTAATTAATACGTCTAGATAATCCTGATTTTCTAAATATAAGATTTTCTTTCTTTGACTATTTTTATATACAAGTGGATTATTTGTTACGATTAACTTCATATCCGTTTAATTCTTCCTTCTTCTACTCTTCTTGTGTAGCCCACTTTATCTAAGTATTCTAAAAACGCTACCAAATACTTCCTTGATGTATCTAATATCTCTTTAGCATCGTTAATTTTCAAAACTTTATTTTTACTAAAGAATTGATCCATTAATTTAATCATTTCAGCATATTTACTCTTAGTTAGTACTATATCTTTATCAAATAAAATCAATTCTTTTTCACTAATTAAAGAATAATATAACCTTTTAACATTTTTCGCTTTGATATTTAATAAAATATCGACTAATTTTGGGGGTTTAAAGTTAAATGAATCAATATATTTTTGTAATTCAGTAACTATTTTCTGTTCTTCTTGGCTATAATTTATCGAAAAACTAGTTAGCTTCACTTTATCATTTTTTAATTCAATTTCTGAAAAGAAAGCTATAAGTTCAGTAAATGTTTTATTATTTAATAGTTTTAACCCTAATTCTTGTTGACAAATTTGCTTATTCATTCCGATATCATAAGGATTATCCTGATGATATTTAGTTAAGAGCGTGATAAACCTTTCCTTAATAGTTTTAAAGCCTTCAAAACTAAGACAAGTATTATCCGCAAATATCATGCCAGAGTTTTTAATAATACCGATTAATGATTCATCTGTATGATTTAATAAATTTAACTTTTGTTTTAAATCATTTAGTTTAATAAAATTATGTTTATGGAGATAATAATTAATTAATGCTCCCACATCTTGTTTTTCATAAAGTTTTAAGATCTTTAGATATGAATCGTCTTTACGACTTACATGTTCACCAAATATATTGATAATTTCAATTCCCGCTATCGTTTCAATCGGATTTACTCGCCTTAAAACGCCTAAATCTTGATTATTTGCATATATGCCCTCATCGAGTAATAATTGACCGTACACCACATCGAGTGCATTTACCTGCTTGCAATTAATTAACTTTATTCGGCACTTAACCTCACTTGCCAAATAATAAAACTTAACCTTTTCCAGGTTTTTAATCGGTTTAGTTAAATATTTAGAAGCGACAATTTTTACATCAATAATTTTACTAGGAGTAGAAAAGACATTGATCGTAGATAATATTTTACCTCTTTTAATCGCTTCCTTTTTTACACCCCCTAAATTAAGTGCCACCCGCATATGTTTATAAGCTATTTGTTGAGGTTTATTAAATGATTGAATCCCCCGAACCTTGACTTTCTGTTTAGTAGGTAATATCTCAAGTTCATCACCAATCCGAACAGTTCCAGAAAGTGATGAACCAGTAATTACGACACCTTGACCTTTTACATTGAATACTCGATCAATGGACATCCGAAAGATTTCTTTATTAGCATTTTCTTCCTCGATTAAATTAGCTTTAATCATTTGGATTACGTTATTTACCGTTTCTGGTTGATAAATACTAAACTCAACAAAATGATTTAGCTTTAGTACATTTTCTACTTGTTTTTTTACTTCAGCTACACGTTCTTTTGTTACTAAATCAGTTTTAGTAATAACAACAATAACATTTTTAACATGTAAAAACTTAATTATCTCCATATGTTCTCTAGTTTGAGGCATAACACCGTCATCAGCTGCAACTGTCAATAAGATTAAATTAATACCACAGACACCAGCAAGCATATTCTTAATCAAACCTTCATGTCCAGGAACATCAACAATCCCAACAGTATGTTCCTGATCAAGATTTAAATAAGTAAACCCTAAATTAACGGTAATCCCTCTTTGTTTCTCTTCTTTTAGGGTATCTGTGTTAATACCAGTAAGTGCCTTAATTAGTGATGTTTTACCATGGTCAACATGACCTGCTGTCCCAATTACGAGATTTTCCATTACCTTTCACCTAACCTACATAAAGCATTGACAATAATGTCTATATCTTCTCCACATAAAGTACGAACATCTAAAACATATTGATTATTAAAAATGCGTCCGATAATCGGAGTTTGGTTTTTCCGCAAAATCGTTTCGATTTTTTCAACTGATAAATTAGCGTAAGCAATACTTACTCCGTAACTTGGTAACTGACTAAGTGGGAGTGCACCACCGCCTACCGTAGAATCTAACTTAATTACTTCACTACTAATTTTACCCAAGTTATTTATCTTATCTGATAAAGTCTTAGCTTCATTATATAATGATTCCTCAGTTTTATATATCATCTTTAGTGTAGGGATTGATTCAATAGCATTTTTTTCATCAAAATACTCTCTTAACGTAGCTTCTAAAGCAGCAATCGTCATTTTCCCCACTCGTAGTGCCCGAACTAAAGGATGGCGCTTTATTTTTTCAATAAGGTACCTTTTTCCCACTATCACACCTGCTTGTGGTCCACCAAGTAATTTATCACCGCTAAATGTGACTAAATCAATTCCACTGCTAAGTGATTCTTGTACGGTCTTTTCCTTTAAGCCTTTAGCACTGAGGTCAATTAGAACACCACTTCCGATATCTTCCATAGTAATTATTTTGTCACTACGATTACCATTCATCTTGAAAGCAAGCGTGGTAATATCTTCATTAGAAACATTTTTAGTAAAACCTTGAATTGTATAGTTAGAAGGGTGTACTTTTAAATACATTGCGGTATTATCATTTGTTGCTAGTTCATAATCACGCAAGTGGGTTCGATTTGTTGTTCCGACTTCCTTTAATATCGCACCCGATAGTTCAATAATTTCCGGAATCCTAAATGAACCACCAATTTCCACAAGTTCACCTCGTGATACTACTACCTCTTTATTAGCCGCTACTTCGGCAACACAAAGCATTGTCGCAGCAGCATTATTATTTACGATTAAACATGATTCGCTTCCAACAATACTTGCCATCATTTCTTCAACATGTTCATATCTACTACCCCGACATCCATATTCAAGATTATATTCAAGATTATTGTATGATGAACAAACATTTACGACATGTTCAAGACAAGTATCAGATAGCAATGAACGGCCTAAATTTGTATGGACAATCGTCCCCGTTCCATTAATTACCTTACGTAAGGAATACTTATTTTTTGTCTTTAAACGATTGACAATATTTTTAACTACATCACGATATGCAAGTTTTGTTAACATTTTATTTTTAATTTGTTTTCTAAAGTATTTTAGACTTTTCTCAATCTCAGTTTTAATTTCTTGTTGAAAAAAGACATCAAGAAAAGCAGCGATTTGTGGGTCTTCTAATAATTTTGAAACTTGTGGTATTTGTTTAAATAATTCATTCATACTATCGCTCTTTTCTATTTTAATTTATGCCTTAAATACATTAATAAATTTAGCAGCAGCTTTTTTTGTTTCCCCAATAATACTAGCTTGCTTTATTCCATTATCATGGAGTTCATTTAATAAAGCTTTACTGTCACTAGAATCGACAAAAATAAGTAAACCACCGCTAGTTTGGGGGTCAAATAAGATATTGCTGTTCTCTTCTGTATTAGCATCATCATTAAATAAGACATGTTTTCCAAAATAACCATTATTTCTCATCATGCCACCATTAATATATTTTAACGAATACTCTCTTGTACGTTCAAATAGTGGTATTCGCTCCATAAAAATATGCGCAGAAATTCCACTAGCTTTAGTGACTTCATATAGATGACCCAAAAGTCCAAAACCTGTTACGTCTGTAACGGCAGAAACATTGTAATTTTGGAGAATTTCTGAAGCCTTTTTATTTAAGGTAGTCATAGATTCAACTACTTCTAAGCAATCTTCACGCTCATCATTAATATTTATTTCTTTACTATAGACACCAGTGCCAAGTTTCTTAGTTAAAATAATCTCTTGATTAACTCTGGCATTACTATTTGTTTTTAATTTATTTTTCTTAACAATTCCATTAACCGATAAACCATATATTATTTCATCAGATGAAATAGTATGACCTCCCGCTATTACTCCACCAGCTTCATTAACCTTATTAATAGCACCAGTTAAAATATCAGCAATAACACTTTCATTTATAGATGAAGGAAATCCTAAGATATTAAGACAGTTTAAAACTTCTCCCCCCATCGCAAAAATATCACTAACGGCATTTGTGGCAGTGATTTGTCCAAATATATAGGGGTTATGATGAATAGGGGTAAAAAAATCTAGAGTATTAATTAGATAATGATCATTATCTAATTCAAGAACAGCACAGTCATCGCTATTTTCGAAACCTAGAACTAATCTATCATCATATTGTTTGGGTAATTTTGAAACGATATTATTTAGAACCTCCGGTCCTACTTTAGATGCTCAGCCACCACCGCAGCTGTACTGTTTTTTATCAATTATTTCTTTCTTACTATTATTAATTTTAATCACCCTATACTATTTTTATTGGCGGAAGCACATGGGAATCGAACCCACCTATGAGCTTTTACACCCACAACAAGGTTTTGAAGACCTGCACGCACACCAGTTACGTAAGTGCTTCCATATCGACAAACTTATTATATGTGAACCCCTACACAAAGTCAAGTAAAATACCCCAATTCGGCACTATTTTTGTAAGCGCTTTTACAAGGTAAAGTAGCAGTCAATGACGATAAAAAAACAGCCCCCTATCAGGACTAAAAATATTTTTTTCTAATAAATTTTTACCAAAAAAACTATTTATATACATAATATTTTTGGTAAGTTTTTCTTTTCTACAAATATATTTTACAATAAATTTAACAAAAAATCTAGTCTGTTTCACAAAGAAAAAATGTTATAGAGAGTAAACATGAAAATGTTTACTCTCTAATAATTATTGTCTCTTATTTAGTTCTTCTTTAATATTTACAACACTATTTTTCCCCGTTTCAATTAAATGATTAATTAATTTATCTACTGATAAAAATTCTCTATTTGCTAATGCTTCAATAAATATCGGTAAATTTAATCCCGCTAAGCATTCAATTCTAGTATCCTTTAACTCAACTAATGAGAAAGCAGCAACATTAGAAGGTGAACCACCAAGGATATCTGTTAATATTAATGTTCCATCAGCATTATTCGTATCTTGAATTGTATCTATTACCTTTTTTTTGAAAGTATCAATATTATCGCCTTCAAATAACCCTATAGCTTTAACATTGTCTTGTTTTCCAAAAATCAATGCTGCACTTTCAATAAAAGCTTCAGCTAATGGTCCATGGGTAGCCACAATAATATTTATCATAGTTTAACACCTCCTACTTATGTTAAATTGCTTTATTAGTTGAAATTAGTAATATAATCGACAAAACGTTTTGTGATAATTTCTGGTCGTGTTATCGATGTTCCTACAACAACTGCATGTGCTCCTGCTTCAAGTGCTGATATCGCATCACTTTCTGTGTTTATTTTACCTTCTGCGATTATTGGCGTGTCTGTTATTGCTTTTAAATCTTTAATTAATTGAATGTCAACAGAAGAGCGCTTTTTACTTTCTTTAGTATATCCCGATAATGTCGTTGATATTATATCAAATTCTAATGGTAATATTCTTTCTGCTTCTTCGATTGTCGATATTTCACCCATAATTAATACCTTGGGGTAATTTTCACGAATCTTTTTAACAATTTCTTCTATTGTTTCATTACCGGGACGTTTTCTATTTGTTGCATCAAGTGCAATTATTTCAATGCCTTCGTCCAATATTTCTTTAGCGCTAGCATAAGTAGGGGTAATATATACTTCATATTCATCGCTAAATTGTTTGTTAATTCCGATTAGTGGTAAATCTACTTTACTTTTTATTGCGGCAATATTTTCTTTACCTGTTGCTCTTATTCCTTTTGCTCCACCCCACTTGGCAGCAACCGCAAATGCAGCCATAATTTCTGGTCCATACATTGGCCAACCAATTCTAGCCTGGCATGAAACAATTAATTCACCCTTGATTGAAACTAATAACTCTTGTTTATTCATTAGAATATCCCTATTACTTTACCTAATATACCGATAATAAAGCTTAGTAGGATAACAATATACATACCTTTTTTATATTTTTTTAAGATTAAATAATATACTAGTACAAGTGAAACTGGTAATAAGCTTGGAACAATACCATTTAGAATGTTTAAAATATTTATTTCAGAGCCACTAATATTGAACACTAAATCTAATGGTACTTTAACAAATCCTACAACCATTGCACCGACAATCATCATTCCTACAAATGTCGTTGCTTCTACGAATGTGTTTATGATATTACTATTTTTCATTTTTGAGATTAACTTAGTTCCAAATTTATATCCATAATCGACGAAATATTTTCTTGATAAAACGTTTAATAATACGTTAGGAATTAAGAATACAAATGGGCCAAGTACATTTCCATCAATAGCCATTCCAGCACCAATTGCGGCAAAGATTGTCATAAATACAGCTTTAAATACTGAATCACCAATACCACTTAATGGTCCCATTAAAGCAGTTTTTGTGGAAGAAATTGCTTCTTCTGAAATTGGTTTATTTAATGCCCTTTGTTCTTCTAATGTTAAAGTCACACCTAAAACTGCATTTCCTGTATATGGATGACAGTTAAAGAATTCATTATGGCGTTTTAAGGCTTCCTTAATTTCAGCTTCATCTTTATATAATTTCTTAATAGCTGGAATCATCGCATAACAGAAACCAAGTGAACAATATCTTTCATAGTTAATTGATGTCATTGAGAAGAATGAACGACGGAAAACTTGTCTTAATTCACGTTTTGTTAAGATGCGTTCTTCATTTACACTATCTTCTTCTTCATCATCAAAATCATCATCCATGCTATCGTTATTGTTTATATTTTTTCTTAATGTGTATAAAGCACATACTACAGCGATTGATAATATTGATACTGCTAAGACACTTAAATTAAAGTATACTGCTAAGACAAATCCAATTGTAAATAAAGACCAATATTTTTTAAAGTTCATCATCTTAATAAGCATTGCCATACCTACTGCTGGAAGTAATCCTGAAGCAACCTTTAATCCTTCAGTTACTTGTTCTGGTAACTTATTTACTAAATTATTAACAAAGTCACTTCCGAAGTATATTGCGAAGAAGCTTGCGATAAAGAACACTGTAAAAAATAATGGTATACCTAACAAGTGTGTTCTTTCAACCTTTTTAATATCGCCTTCTTGGATATACTTATCTGCTCTGTGCATTAACAAAATATTAATGTTCCAGGCTAGCATAATAAGTAATTGTGCTAAAACACCAATCGGAAGGGCTAAAGCAATACCAACTTCTGCATTTCCACCATTAGAAATCGCAAACACTGTTGATAACATACCAGCAATTTGCGCATTTGGTGGTACTGAACCTCCAATCGGAAGTACACCAATGTACATTAACTCAATTGTTCCACCAACAAGTAAACCTGTTTGCAGGTCACCCATCAATAGACCAACTAAAAAGCCACCGAAAACTGGTCTTGAGAACATCCAGTAGCCATAACCATAGTTTTCTGTTATTACTATCGCAATAAATAT
>CALFRW010000019.1 GCA_937919135.1 uncultured Haloplasmataceae bacterium | reverse complement strand
ATCTCGTAATGGTCAGAAACTTTAGAAGTTGCAAATTTCTTTCCTAGTGTTTTAACAAGGGCTTCGACATTATCCTTTTGATATCGGTCATCAACGAGAACTTTTACTTGTTCACAATCTTTTAATGCAGCTTTTGTTAGAATTAACGGTTCCGGACAAGATAATCCTCTAGCATCGATTTCTTTCATGATTTTCCCTTCTTTCATTTATATTTTAACTTTTCGTTTTAGTGAAAATCCAATAATAAATAATAGGACAATACATATTATTGTGACAATCCGTCCATTCTCGGTAGTCCCTGCAGCACTAGATGCTAAACTAAAGTTATGACTGAAAGCTGCTCCCGCAAACATTCCCAATACAGTAACTGCAGCATCATTTGAACCTTGGCCTGATAAAACTAATTGACGTAATGGGCATCCTCCAGCTAGTACAGCTGCAAATCCAACTACGTACATTCCAAGGATATTCCATAAAACTTCTGAATGAGCAATTGGTTGGTCCTTTAATCCAAAGCTAAAGTCACCAGAGATTAAGTTATAAGCTAACATTATCACAAAGAAACCACCAATAATTGAGATTAAATTAAAGTTTTTCAATAAAATAATATCACGGACACTACCAGCAAAACACATTCTTACTTTCTGGGCAATGGCTCCAAATATTAGACCACCTATAAGTGCAACTGCTATTGGAGCATAAATGCTTCCAGGTCCAGATTTACTTGTTACTAATAATGATGTAAAAATACTTAAAACTAAAACAACAACCATTAAAAACGGTAAGATTCCGCCACTGACTTTAGAAGTTTCATAGGCTCTTCCTAAACTGAAATTTCTTTTTAATGCATAAGCTCCTGTTGCTACTCCTCCTACAAAACCAACTAAAGCGATATATGCATTTACATCACCAGCAGCCATCCGAATTACCATTCTAAGTGGACATCCTAGGAAAATAAGCGATCCAATCACCATAATCATCCCTAGGAAAAATCTAATTAGCGGTGATGAACCCGCTGTAGAACGATACTCTTTTGTCGCAATTGAAATAATAAATGCACCTAAGACAATGCCAATTATTTCTGGTCTTGCATATTGGACGACTGGAGCAGAATGAAGTTTTAAAGCTCCTGCAGTATCACGAACAAAACATGCGATACATATCGCCATATTAGCTGGATTTCCAAAATAGGCAAGCAGTGCTGCAACTAACCCTAAAATGCCACCAGCAATTAATAAGTTTCTTTTTGATTCAAATAATTTCATAAATCCTCCTTAAATATTTGCTATTTCTTTGATTGCACAAATTGCTTTTTCAACTTCGCAATCTGTATTATAATGTGAAAAACTAAACCTAACTGCTCCCTGGTTTACAGTTCCAAGTGCCTCGTGCATGAGTGGTGCACAATGTGCTCCTGGTCTTGTCTGAATACCATAAGTTACACAAAGTGTGTCGCTAACGTCTGAAGAATCATAATCATATATGTTAAGTGCTACAATTGGACAGCGATTTTTAGATGTAAAATCACCGTAAATAGTAACTCCCGGTATTTCTTTTATCCCTTGATAAAATTTCCACATTAAATCCTGTTCTTTTTTTCTAATAACATCTAACCCTACCTTTTCAAGATAATTAACACCTGCACCTAAGCCAGCAATACCGTGGCCGTTTAATGTTCCCGCTTCAAGTAATGTTGGCATTACATTAGGATGATGTTTATTATAAGTATCGACACCACTTCCTCCACTCTTCAGTGGCTTGATTCTTATATCACTACTTACTACCATCCCCCCCGTGCCTTGTGGTCCTAATAAGCTTTTATGACCAGTAAAACATAAAACAGCGATATTCATATCGTTAACATCAATCGGTATCACACCAGCAGTTTGTGAAGCATCAACAATCAATTTGATTCCGCGTGTTTGAGCAATCTCACCTATCTGTTTTACATCAACGATGTTACCAGTCACGTTTGATGCATGTGTACTAATAATGGCTTTTGTTTGAGGCTTAATAGCACGATCGATAGCTTTATATGATAGATTGCCTTTTTTATCAACTTTAAGAATTTCTAGTTCAATATCCATTTCATATAGTGGTCGTAAAACTGAATTATGTTCCATCATCGTTGTTATTACATGATCACCTTTTTTAAGTAAACCTTTAATAGCTGTATTTAGGCTTTCTGTCGCATTACTAGTAAACACTACTTGTCGTGGATTCTCAGCATGAAATAAACGACACAAACTTTCTCTTGTATTGAAGATAATTCGATTTGCGCCTAAGACAGCATCTGATGCACCTCTTCCAGCATTTCCTAGCGAAGTTAGTGCATCAATTACAGCAGTTATAACTTCCTCAGGCTTATATAAAGTTGTCGCCGCATTATCAAAATATATCATCTGCTTTTCCTCCTATAAACAAGCAAAAAATTATACCTTACCTAAGGCATAAATAAAATAATGATGGCTATGGGATTTTTAAAATAATTTTGTGAATTTATAATCAAACTATATTTTATCACTAATTAATCCAAATGTAAACGCTTAATTACTAACTTTTTAGTTTATTTCATTTTATAAAATAACTTTAAAAAAAGTAACCAAGGGTTACTATTAATCATTAATTAAATTCTTTTTCGAGCCTCTTAAAAAAGCTTTTAAAACCATTATTCATATCTCCTTTAGAAGTATAATCCTTTATATCATAATAATAATTTCCTGTTTCTATTTCTATTGATAGTGAATCTAAGGGGAATCCTGCATCAAAACGCGAATGCGGTTTATCGACAATGTAGAATTTTTCACTACATATATCAG
>CALFRW010000018.1 GCA_937919135.1 uncultured Haloplasmataceae bacterium | reverse complement strand
CTGATTAAGGCATATTTAGCAAGCAGTTGGTTGACACGTGGAGAAATCAATAACAGTATTGTATGAAAAAGGAAGACATGATTTTGTATAAATGGAGAAATATGGAAAATTATATTGGATTACTTTTTTCTTTAATTATAAGTATCGTGATTATGTTAATAATTATGACAGGAAGCTTTTTGATTATGCTTTTTAGTAGCGGTGATGATGGAATGAGATATTGTTTCTTTAAAACACTATATTTTGACTCCGTCACACATTTAGACGGAAGTGTAAAAATGTCATTTGGATTTACAGGTGAATATTTGCCTGGATTAATTTTTACAGCTTGCTTGTTAACTTTTATATATAGTTCGTTCTGTATGGTAAAAAGTTTATTGAATTATCGTGAAAATTTAATTGAACAAAGAAAAAAATGAATATGAAAGAATACGAAGTTAAAAAAATTACATTTTTGAATTTTACTCGACTAATATTTGGTATGTACAAATATTTTGTGTTCTATATATGTATTATCACTTTGATTTTAAACTTTTTCAACCACTTTCAAAATGTAATACAAAATATGGAAATATTGAATGTTTTGTTTGGATTTGTATTTTCAATTATTGTCCATGAATACTCTCATGTGTTTTTCTTCAAAAGATATGGAATACAAAGAATAAAAATATCAAATGATTTGTTGAAATTTTCTGTAAGTACTAATGAAAGACTGGTGGGTAGGTATCTTATAATAACAGCAATAAGTGGTCCGTTGATTTGCGGTATAATTGGAAGTGTGTTACTTTTGATTTCTATAATACTTAACAGTTTCAGTCTAAAATTTTTAAGTATTATCTATTTGTTTCAGCTTTTAAATCTTATTCCTTTCTTTGGTGATGGAAAAATGATTTTGAAAGGTATTTTTACACTCAATACAAATTAGATGGTAATATTAACAAAATTTAAACAACATTTAATTTTGTTGGTATTTTACATATAAAATTATGAAAGGAGAATATTATTATGCTAGAATCAGTACAATTTAAAGCTTTAACATATTTATATATGTTAAAGTATATGTTAAAAGAGAAATTTGACAATGAAATTGTAGAATGCAATGCATGGATGGTAGTATTATTAGCAGTATTATTAAGTCTTGCATTTACAATTTTCGCTGGGTTAACAATTTGGTGTGTTGTGTACAAAAATAAAAAGTTTACTGGTAACTGGAGATGGAAACTTAATGGAGTTTCTGTAGAAGCAGAGTGTAGGTAATGAAACATTAAGTAGTCACCAAAAAAGTTACATTAGGTTACTGATGTAACTTTTTTGGTGAATTTTGAATGGGTGGTAAATATGGTCAATAAGGTAAGAATTACAATAGGACTTTTGATTTTTATCCTGCTTGTTCTGGGTGGTGGTTTCTTAATTAAAAATCATTTAGATAATAAAGATAATCTTTTCCAAAACATTACATTAAAGGAATTAGATAGCTTAACTGAGCAAGAGGATTATTATGTTGTGTTTTATACTTCAACATGTGCAACATGTAATAAATTTAAAAAAGATTTTAATGAAATGAAAAAAGAAAACAATATTTTTGAAAACTTAAAAATATATGGAATCAATCTTGAAGAAGATGAAGGTTTTAATGATGAAGTATTAAAGAAATATAATGTACAAGGTGTTCCGTTTGTAATTCACTTTAAAAAGGGCAAAAATATTGATATGCTCTATGAAAATATTAAGAAAGAGGATATTAAAGCTTTTATTAAATGAATTTTTGACGATAAACAGAGAGGTAAGAATGAATAATGATAGTAAAGATTATAATGGGTTAGTTGTCAAGACAAAAATGTGAAATTCTCTTAATGAACTGCTTGGATTGCCAAGTTACCTCAGAAGATGTAACGAAACACTTTCCAGAGCTGTTACGTGTGAATGTACTGCTTGACTGCTATTCGAGCCTCTCAAGTCACTGATTGCCATTCTGAAACAGAAATCTATGTTTGGTTGAAAATGTAATGTCAATTGTCCATGCCTGATTTGGATAGTCAATGATGCTATTCAGATAACGACATGTTTTTGCTTGTTGCATACGTTTGCGAAGGTTCATCTTCAGATAGATTAGAGTGTTAACCATTTCTCACATATAGCGCGACCAGATTTCTAACGTCTAATATGTGATATCCGCTGGGTTTTAACTATGTTGACATTTGTCTGACACTCCAGGTTGGATTGTCAGTATGAAGTCTATCGATGATGGCTTTGCAGTCCAGCACTTTCTTTGATACAGGATTTCCCTTGTAATAGATGCTGGTGTGGTTGATATTCAGCAGATTAGCTCCCGTAGATATAGGAAGTTCCTTATTTGTGGAAAGGTTTCGGACTAGAAGCACTCTCCTAGTCAAGTTCAATCATTTCTTCAGATTTGTTATATGTGTCATTATGGTACATTAGCTAGCTCCACCTGCATGGTCAACCTTTTTAGCGCATTCCGTTTTTTTCCTGCGTTATTCGGGGATTTTTTCTCAAAGATTTTCTTCACACTTCTTGTCAAAAACGAGAGAAGCATTATTGGGGAACTCCTTCTTCCAGTTACGCAGTAGGTAAATGTTTTTATAATGATTTATGTCTTGAACGAAAGGAGTTGATATAAATATGAAAATACGCTTTAAAAAGATTATTATTTTATTCGCCATAGTATTTTTGAATGTTTTATCGTCTTCTGCTGTGAAAGCACAAGAATTACAACAGAAAACAGAATGTTTAAGTATAATATATTTTTATTCTCCAACTTGTAATAGTTGTGATAAGGTAAGTAGCTATTTAGAAAAAATAGAGAAAAAAAAATTAAATGTTCAGATTGTAAAATATAATGTTATGGATTTAGATAATAAGAGTTTACTAAATAGTTATTGTCAAGAATACACAGTTCCAGACGATATGAGTGGAGCTGTACCAATTATTTTTGTTCGTGATACATATTTATATGATAAAGATCAAATTATGAAAGAGTTAGAAGATGTTTTATTGAATAATGCGTTAGGTGAGACCTTAATAATTGACGATGTTAAAGAAAATTACAAGATTGATGAAAATCGTTTTGCTACCATAACCTTATTAAAATTAATAACGTTAGCCTTTTTAAATGGACTAAACCCTTGTGCTATTTCAATGCTAATCTTTTTAATTATGTTAATAGAATGTAAAGAAAAGCTTGTGCTTAGAATGGGATTAACCTTTTACATTGGTAAATTCATAACATTTTTCATTTTAGGTACTATGTTTTATAAATTTTTATCATTAATTAATTCTCATTTAATTATTAAATTAATTAATATATTCATGCTTCTGATTTTAATTATTTTAATTATCTTAAATATTAACGACTATATAGCAATTAAAAATGATAAATTAAATAAGATAAAAGCTCAGCTTCCAGAAAAAATACGTAAATTTAATCATGATTTTATAAGAAAAAATATTGAAAAATATGTTGATAGTACATGGTTGTATTTATCGAGTTTAATGGTTGGTATGATAATCGGATCGACAGAATTTTTATGCTCTGGTCAAATATATTTATCATCTATTGTTACTATTATTCAAAGTGAATCAATCATGTTTTCAAAAGCGATTATTTATTTAGGGATTTATAGTGCAGTCTGTATCTTACCAATGATATTAATTGTTCTTTTAATTGATTTTGGTAAAAAAACCTTTGAAATTTCAAAAATATTTGTAAATAAAATAATGTATATAAAATTGTCGTATATAGTATTATTTACTACTATGGCAGCAGTTTTACTAGTTCAAATGTTTTAATCATTTATTTAAGAAGGTGTTTAGATGAAGTTAAATAAGAAAAAAGTAATATACCTTTTGGATAATCAGAATGAAGTAATGTCTCAAAAGATGATATCAGAATTAAAAATAAAGGAAGAATACATAAATAACCAGAGTAAAACAAAATATCAAAATAGCGAACCTTGTATTATTATACGAACAAAAATATGTAATACAGTATATATGGATTTTAATGATTTTATTAACAACTGTATAAATGAAAATAAGAAAATGATTCACGTAAAAGATTTGCCTGATAATCTGCTTAATAGTATTGAGTT
>CALFRW010000017.1 GCA_937919135.1 uncultured Haloplasmataceae bacterium | reverse complement strand
CAAGCTTTGAAAAATCGATAAACCGTACTTCCCTTATTAGTTCTTTTCCATGTGAAAAAATTAATACCGTAGGAATTGAAAAAATTAAATATTGTCCAGCAAACACTTTTACTTCGTCAAAATCAATACTATATAAAGGGATATTGCTAAATCTTGTTTCAAGCTGTAGTGCAACAGATACACAGACAGAACAGTTTTTTCCTTTTACAATAATAAGTGCAAGTTCTTTATTTATTACCTCATTTATTTCCGTTATTGATTTTAACACTCTCATTATTTACACCTTAATTATATCTTAATCATTTTATACTATAACATATTTATTTTAAAAAAGACATAATAAAGTATTGACAATTATATCCTTCACTGATAAAATATGAAAGGTCAAATAATGAATTGGAGGTGAAGCAAATGATTAACGTAATTAAATTTGAAAACTTAAAGCAATTAAATAATTTTATATCATTGTCTTCACGGAAAGATTCTTTTTAGTACTTATATTATTTATAAGCATTGATCTTAGTAGGAATCTTTCTCGATTCCTATTTTTATTTTTGAGTAACACGAGGGATAGGTGAAGACTAAACATCTATTTTTTTTATTTTTATTATTTATATAGAAGGGGTGATTCACATGAGGTATATTAAAACCCTCTACAGTTGGGTCAAAAAAGACATTATTTATTTATTTATTTCTATTATATCACTAATTATCGTATCATATTTTCTAACAATTGTACCATTATTTTATCAACATGCTTATGATAAAATTATTATCTATGATGAATCAAAACCAACAAGACTACCAGATTACATTGTTTGGTTTATAAATCATGGAAGTTCACCGTTAAATAAATTGCTTTATTTGGGAATAGCATTAATTATTATTCAATTTATTCGTGCATTCTTTATGTTTTTATCAGGACGTTCGAATGCTGTCTTTTCTGAAAGAACAGCCTATAAAGTGAGAACAAGATTATATGATCATATCCAAAAATTATCATACTCTTATCATACTCATGCTGAAACTGGTGATTTAATTCAAAGAAGTACATCTGATGTTGATACAGTTAGAGGTTTCATTGGAAATCAACTACCAGAAATCTTTCGAATTGTCTTTCTATTCGTCCTTGTCCTAATTCAAATGTTCGCAATTAACACGACTTTAACTTTAATTTCTGTAATTATCGTGCCAATTATTTTTACTTTCGCTATTTTTTACTTTCAGAAAGTTCAAAAGGTTTTTACGGAAACTGATGAATCCGAAAGTGCAATGACCACAGCGCTTCAAGAAAACTTAACTGGGATCAGAGTTGTTAAAGCTTTTGCGAGAGAGAAATATGAAATTGAGCGCTTTGATAAACTAAACCGAGTCTACAGTAATAATGTGCAAAAAATTATTAATAATATGGCTTTATATTGGTCGTCATCTGATGCAATTTGTATGGTACAAATTGGGGCAACAATTATTTTAGGTGCTTTCTTTACTATAAAAGGCTATATCACAATTGGAGAATTAATTGCCTTTTCTGGCTATATAAACTTTGTAATTTGGCCAATTAGACAATTAGCACGAATTATAGTTGACCTTGGCAAGAGTACGGTTGCTGTTAAAAGAATTCAAGAAATATTTGATGAACCAGATGAGTATCAAGAAACAAATCTTCTTAAACCAGAAATACATGGTCGCATTAGTTTTGATAATGTTGGTTTTCTATTTAGTGATGCTAATCTTCCAACTCTAAATAATATCACATTTGAGATTAATAAAGGTGAAACATTAGCTATTATAGGTAAAACTGGCAGTGGTAAATCAACACTCGCTCACCTACTTGTTCGCTTATATGATTATACATCAGGTTCAATTAAAATTGATGGTGTTGAATTAAAAGAAATTGATAAGCAATGGATAAGAAAACACATCGGTATTGTCCTTCAAGAACCTTTCTTATTTTCTAAAACAATCTATGACAATATTGGGATTATTTGTGATAAACCTGATGATGATGATGTCTATAAAGCTGCAAGGATTGCATCAATCCATGATGATATTATTCATTTTGAAAAAGGATATAGAACGCTAATTGGTGAAAGAGGGGTTACATTATCTGGAGGTCAAAAACAACGCGTCGCAATTGCGCGAATGCTAGTGAAAAACCTCCCGATACTAATTTTTGATGATTCGCTTAGCGCTGTCGATACAGAAACTGATTTAGCTATCAGAAATGCTTTAAATGAGCGTTCTAAATCTCTAACTAAATTAATTATTACCCATCGAATAACTACAGCCATGGAAGCTAATAAAATTATTGTGATTGATGCTGGCAAGATTGTTGAGATGGGTACTCATCAAGAACTGATTAATAATAATAAAATCTACCGACGAATATGGGAAATTCAAACTGCGATAGAAACAGAAAGAGGGGTGATATAAGATGGAAGAATTTCAAGAACAGGATTTTACAACTAACATCAATTTAAAAACATGGAAAAAAATCTTTCATTATATGAAGCCATTAAAAAAACATGTTATACTAGGAATTATCTTTGTTGTTTTAATCGGTGCATTAGATGCTTTATTTCCGCTATTAACAAGAGAAGTATTGGATTATATTGATGGTGTTATTAAAAATAATTTAAAGCTTAATAATAAGGTTCTATACTATTTCGGAATTATTTTCCTAGCGTTTACGATATTCCAATCGATATTTGTGTTTTACTTTATTAGACATGCAGGTACAATTGAAGTAGAACTTTCTTACAATCTAAGGAAAGCTGCTTTTGAAAAACTCCAGTCATTATCATTCAACTATTTTAATAATACACCTGTTGGTTGGATTATGGCTCGACTTACAAGCGATGCTAGACGCTTAAGTGAAATCATTTCATGGGGTATAATTGATGCTAGCTGGGGACTTATGATGATGATATCGGTAATGATCGTTATGTTTTACATCAATCCTAAATTAGCACTTATTACTTTAGCTGTAACTCCTATTATTATCGTAGTGAGTATTGTCTTTAGACAGTTTATGTTACGCTTATATCGGGAAGTTAGAAAAATAAACTCCAAAATTACCGGTGCATTTAACGAAGGAATTACTGGTGCCAAAACCTCAAAAACACTAGTTTTAGAAGAAAAAAATCTTCATGAATTTGATAATCTAACTACTTCAATGAGAAGAAAATCAATTAAGGCAATAATGATTTCTTCACTATTCTTCCCAGTTGTTCTTGTACTGGGTTTTGTCGGCACTGCCTTAGCCATCTATAATGGTGGAAATTATGTATTACAAGGTATTATCAGTATTGGTACATTACAACTTTACATTTCTTATTCGACAATGTTTTTCGATCCTATCTTACAGCTAGCCCGAGTTTTATCAGAATTACAACAAGCGCAAGCATCAGCTGAAAGACTGATTTCGCTCTTAGAAACTAAAGCCGAAATCACTGATTGTGAAGAAATTGTCGCCAAATATGGGGACTATCTCAATTTTAAAAGCGAAAATTGGGAAAAAATTGAAGGAAAAATCGAATTTAAAAACGTCACTTTTCAGTATCTAGACGGAGAACAAGTATTAACTAACTTTAATTTAAAAGTTAATGCTGGGGAAACAATTGCGCTGGTGGGTGAAACTGGGGCAGGTAAAAGTACGATTGTAAACCTTATATGCCGCTTCTTTGAACCGACAGAAGGAAATATATTAATTGATGGTATTGATTATCGTAAACGGTCATTAGGCTGGCTTCACTCCAATTTAGGATACGTTCTTCAAAGTCCACATTTATTTAGTGGTACAATCAGAGAAAATATTCGTTATGGAAAATTAGACGCAACTGACCAGGAAGTTGAAGAAGCTGCAAAACTCGTTGATGCTCATGATTTTATCATTAGTTTTGATAAAGGTTATGACACTGAAGTCGGTGAGGGTGGAGGAAGACTATCTACTGGAGAAAAACAATTAATTTCCTTTGCGAGAGCAATTTTATCTAACCCTGCTCTCTTTATTCTCGATGAAGCTACTTCATCAATTGATACTGAGACCGAACGTAAGATTCAAAAAGCAATTGAAAAAATTCTTGTTGGTAGAACTAGTTTTATTATTGCTCACCGTCTTTCAACAATTGTTAACAGCGATGTAATTCTTGTCATAAAGGATGGTAAAATAATTGAAAAAGGTAATCATAATGAATTACTACAAAATAAAGGTTATTATTATCATTTATATACCAACCAATTTGTCGAAGAGCAAACTCAGGCTTTAGGGTATGCTAATAATTAAAATAGGGTTATAAACCATCCGCTCCCCTTATAGTAAATAATACTTAAACTTAAAAAGATTCCCTTAAACAAGTATGTTTTAGGGAATCTTTTTATTATACATTAAAATATATGTTAGATCTTAATATCCTTGCTTTAAATATAATCACTACTTATTATCACATCATTAAATCATATAAGTGAATGGATTTAGAATGAATTTTAAGATAGTGATTTCTCCATAACAACTTTATATTCTGAAATTATTTCTTTCTTTTTAAAACCATATTTATCGAAAACCCAATAAGGAGTAAAACCATCAGGCCATTCATATACTCCAATACCTTCCAACCATTTTCGTGAAAAACATGTTTGATTCAATTCCAGATGAAGCATTAATTCATCGATCATTTCTTTTCTAGGTATGCCAAATCCAACCTCGTAACATCCAACCGTTAAATAATCCCGATCATTTCCTGTACTTCCAGTCAAAAAACCGTATTTTTTCATAATTTCACGGGGAAAAACCTCAATTATACCAATAACGATATCTTTATACTTTGCATAAATACCAGCATAAACCTCCTCTTTCCACACTTCATCGAACACATGCTTCTTAAGTTTAATGCATTGACTATGAAATCTCTCAGGAGGGTTACCTAATGGATAATTATGTAGACACATGTCCATCTCTTCCATGAATGTATCCTTTGTTATGGGTATCCAAGAAATTTCTTCATTCCGTACTAGTTTTCTAAACTCATCCACTGAAAGATTGTCTGGTACTATGGTAAATCTATCTTCAATATAATTATCATCAGTTATACCCAAGGCTAAAAATATTCTTCTTTTACTTAACGGTACGCTATCTATTAATCTATCCTTATAAAATACATCTATAAAGCATGTTTCAAGCATTCTTCCATTAACAGCAAGACCATTACTTTCATATAATTTCTTTTGATATTCAGACGAACAATCAAAGATTGATGAAATAATTTCTACATTTTTGCCTTCAAGCCATTCTTGTAGAATCCCCATAAATGATGCGCTTGCTTCACAAATAGGTGAATATACCACTTCAATTTTTATCAAAGCATAATCCCTCCTTATACTTATAACTCGAATAACCCTTTGTATATCAACATCATTATACTTGAAACCAGCAAGTATATTTGACAGTAAAATAGAAAATCCTGCTTATATTTTATCATTATATTTTTCTGTCATCAATAGAATCTTATCCTCATTATTTAAACGCAACCTCCTCACGGATTTTTCGTTCTTTGAATATCAGTTTCTCATATTACTGTTTAAATAGACACTCGGATCTCCACCATGTTTTTCCTGTTTTCAGTATAGTAAAATGTTTGAATTTCACTTGCTAAGCTTCTCGCTCCTAATAATAATTTTCCCCGTATCAGAAAGCTTAGTTTATCATTCTTAAATCATTATTACCATAAAAATCCCTCAAAGTTTTTAAGCTTAAAAGGATTTTTACATATGTTAGTTAAAGTTTTAATAATCTAATATCATCGTTTAATTAATGGTAAGCTAACTACTATGAGGATACTAATATGAAATAAGTTTGGATGTACTCGTTTTTATTTATTAATAATTCAAATAATATTAAGAAATTATTAGGTTAAAAAACCTAATTATACAATACCCTCTATTCTTTTTCTAAGATATTGTAAAATGTGCAACTTTAGTTGTATTAGATCAACACTTAACTTATCCTTAGCTAATTCATCATACATTAACTTGATTTTAAGAGCAAATACTATTACACATGCTTCTAGATAGTCTGATTTACGAATAGTTGTCATCTCAACCACATGATTGATGAAGTTTTCAATTTTAACATTAAATACTTCATATTGTTTAATAGTATTTTGCGATATTACATTGCTTTTTAATTCAACTAGATTTCTTAACCTCTTAATGAGATCTTTATTTAACATACAGCTAAAAAAGTGTTCACTTGTTGTTTCAATAAACGCTTTATCTAATAAATAATTAGTAGCGGAAACCCAGCCAACAATATCCTTAAGATATTTGATCCATTCTTCATATACCTTATAAGTAAATTCAACTATATTAATATTAAGTTTATCATATTTTGTTTCTAAGACATTTAAATCCAATTGTTTTAGTAACAACTTTAAATATGACAAATCCCGATTCTTAATACCTTGTTTCGATTTATATAAAAAAATAATTAAGTCTCTTGAAATTATACTTTCTACTGTAGGAAAACATAGATTACCTAACAGGGAAAATATTTCTTTTATATATTCATTCGTTTTTATCATCTCGACACCTCCAAATCATTTACTAAAAATATATTTTTGGTAAGTATCGATTATGACTTTTAACGCTTAATTAAATGATTTATTAACTCCATATCAACCTTAGTTTTAGGAATCATTAAAACTTGATTATTATTAAATAAGCAATAGATATTTAACTTTGATTCTGTTACTTTAATTAAGTTTTCCCACTTTATTAGCGATTGTGCCTGATTATTTTTCACAATAACTTCGTCATTGTTAATGTAAAAATCATTTACCTGATGGAGATAAGTTTTTTTATCATACAATCTTTTAGCTAGGTATTTGATCAATAAGGGAGATAAGAATAAAAAAAATAAAATAATTAAGATAAAAGCGATCAGAATGATGATTGTTAATAATGCTGGTTTTATTAAAACATACAACATCCACAAAAAACAAAGAACAACTAAAAAGGGTAGCTTATTAAAGCCTTTTTCTTCATAAAAGACCAACTTATAATAATCAAGATAATCATTTTCAGTAATCTGATATTGATAAGAAATTGTTTCCATATCGTCACCTAAAATTATTTTATCCCAAAATAAAAAAGATAGTCTCTTAATGTGAAACTACCTTAATTGTCTTTAATTAATTTTCCGGTTTTTTACCTAAAACTGGATGTGTTATTAAGCGATGTGTTAAATTTAGTTTACATGGAATAACAAAACGAAGTTTTTCTTCATTAACAACTAAATGTAAGATATTAGAACCTTTAGTTAGAGTTGCTATTTTCTTAAACCTTGAGTTCTCTTCCCATTTAATACTTATATTAGTATCAGAAAATGCCTGACTAAACATAGCTGTTTTCCCAAATACCTGATTAGTATAAAATTCAACCTTTTCTTTTGTGACAACTAAAATACCCCGTTTATTTTTTAAAAATCCTTTTTCCATTGTAACTGGAACAAAAAAGTCGGTTTTAGCTTTTTTATTAGTATGTTCATAATAAGTAAAATCCTTTTTATTCTGACGATGTGTGAGGTATATAGTTGAAGCACCTTCAAATAAACCTAATACAAACGCGATCAGAATAAATTTGCCGTTCCAATGAAAACCTCTTCCTTCAATTATAAGATAGAGTAAATTATAAATCAGATAAATAATAATGGTAAATAAAACCCCCATATATAAAGGCAATAACATATATATTCGGTTAAAATATTGTTTTTCTTCTTTTAATGAAATAATACTTTTCATTATGCTCACTCCTTCTAAATACTATTATAAATATAAAGTGGTAAATTTTCAATCTCTTTTTTTTATCGAAATAATTCTAAACGGCAAAAGTCGTGGTACTAAAGCTTTAATATCTTGATAATCACGCTTTGAATTTAAAAGTTTTTTCTCCATTGCTGGAATAGAATATAAATTAAATAATAATATCATGGCGATAATGCCAACGCTGGTAAAATAGTTAGCACTACTATAAGCCATACTGATAATAAAACTTCCTAACCAAAAACTTAACTCACCTAAATAATTAGGATGACGGGAATATTTCCAGACACCAATATTTATTGACTTATCCCTATTTTCAGAATAACGATGTTTAATTAAGTGATAATCAGCCAGGTAGGAGATAATAATACCCAATATTGCGATTATAACACCACTCACAAAAATTACTTCGCTATTTACTATTCCAATTTGAAAACTGTAGTAAATTGGTAACATTCCTAAAAACACTGTTAATGTCGGAAATAAATGGATTGCTGATAAACTTACCAACCAATAAAATTTACCAGTTTTTTGACGAAACTTTCGATAGCGCCAATCTTCATGTTTAAATCCTTGCCAATTTACGCACCAATTAACCGTAAGTCTTAATGCCCATAATAAATAAACACCTAATATAATATAACTAGCTATATTATATGCATTTATTTGGCTCATCCACAAAAAGACGATTAAAGGAGGAATTACACTCCAATAAGGATCATATACACTAGAATTATTAATGATCATACTGAAGATAAATACTATAATTGTACATACAATATCAGCTAATAATGTAGCTATTAGAAGATTAAAATGTTCAGAAAATATTGTAAAACTAAAATAACCACCAGTTAACGCAATCAGATAAGTGATTAAAATATATAATTTTGCTTTCATTTTACCCACCTCATTCTACTTATTTAATAAATAGACCCTAGCTTCATAAGGCCTTGTAACAAATTGTGTTAAATTATCATTTACTTCATAATTAGATAACAATAAAAGAGCATCACGATAATTAACCGTTTTTGGCAAAGAAAAACGCACTTGCTTTTCAGTAAAACTAGTTATTACTAAAAGTATTTGATCATCTAAACTTCTCAAATAAACATATAAGTTTTTGTCATTAGGCAAAAGTTCTAAATAATCACCATATACTATAATATCATATTTTTTTCTTAATGAAATTATTTTTTTATAATAATGATAAATCGAGTTATCATCTTTTTTTGCTACCTCGACATTAATATCGTTATAATTAGGATTTACTTCAATCCAGGGTTCACGTGTTGAAAAACCGGCATGTAAATCATTATTCCACTGCATCGGTGTCCGGGCATTATCTCTACTCATATAGGCTAATCTTTTCATCATATTTTTGTGCGTAAGGTGTAGTTTTTTTCTTCCCAGTTGATAAATATTAAGTGTCTCTACATCTCTGTATTGTGATAACTCCGTAAAATGAGCATTTGTCATACCAATCTCTTGACCTTGATAGATAAAAGGTGTCCCTTGTTGAAAATAAATCATGGTCGCAAGCATCTTAGCACTTTCAGTATGGTACTCTTTATCATTTCCCCAACGGGATACAATCCTTGGCTGATCATGGTTTTCTAAATATAAAGTATTCCAACCTTTACCATTAATTTTATCTTGCCATCGTGATAAGACTCGTTTTAATTTTTTCAACTTAAACGGTCTTAAAATCCATTTGAAAATATTATCAACAAACATATGATCAAAATGAAATATCATGCTTAGTTCTTGATTTTTTTCTTCGACATATTTAAGTGCTGCTTCTGGAGCGATAAAAACCGCTTCACCAACAGTAAAACAGTCATATTTGGATAAAACATCAACGTTAAGTTCATGCAAATACTCATGAACATGCGGTCCATTCATATAGTGTTCCGAGCCAATTAAACCGATTTTAAATTTACCATTTGGTAAGCCTCTTTTTTTCGAAATAATATTAATCACATCACACCTAAAACCATCGACACCTAAATCAAGCCAAAATTTAATTATTCCTTTAACCTCTTCCCTTACTTTAGGATTATCCCAATTTAAATCAGGTTGCTTTTTACTAAATAAATGCAAGTAATATTCAGCCGTTATTTTATCATATTCCCAAGCACTTCCAGTAAAAAAGGACGTCCAATTATTTGGTTTCTTCTTACCTCGACCCTTTCTCCAAAAATAATAATCACGATAAGGATTGGCTTTATTTTTTTTACTTTCAATAAACCACGGATGTTCATCACTTGTGTGATTGACGACTAAATCCATAACAAGCTTTATGCCTCGCGCATGAAAAGCGCTAATCATTGCTTTCCAATCAGCTAATGTTCCAAAATCTTCCATAATATCTTTATAATCACTTATATCATAGCCATTATCATCATTAGGAGACTTATATACAGGAGATAACCAGACGATATCAATTCCTAAATCATTTAGATAATCAACTTTTTCAATTATTCCTCTAATATCCCCAATACCATCATTATTACTATCTTTAAAACTCCGAGGATAAATTTGATAAACAAAACCTTCTTTATACCATGTGCGTTTCATTTACATCGCTTCCTCTCTTCTTTTTGCGATTTCAGCTACCCATATTTTTTGATCTTTATCGCCAAACTTATAGAAAAGCATTGGAATGACACTTAATAAGCAACCAATTCCAGGTATTAAGGATACTAAACTATAAATACCATCATAAACCTGTTGCGATTGATTCATACTATTTTCCACAAATCCGGTATATGCAAGAACTAGTCCCATAGTAAAATTAGTTAATGCACCACTTAATTTAAAGAAAAATGTTTGCATCGAATAACAGATACCTTCAGCACGTTTACCTGTTTTCCATTCTAAATAATCAACGGAATCAGCAATCATCGCTGTTTGTAAAACATTGAAAAACCCCATTGATAAGGAACTAAGAGCTAAAAAGATTAACAAAACAGTAAAATTATCATAGCCAAAGAAATACATTATTACATACATTACCGCACCAAAAATACTAGTTATTATATAAAGTTTTTTCTTTGTGGTAAAACGTAATAATAATGGTGTAATCGCGATAGCTATTATTACTGAGATAATAAGTACAGCACCTAATACCATAAACAAATTTTCATCATGTAAATTATATTTTGTCACGTAAGTACCAGCTGATTGTGCCATAAAACGACTAAAACCTAGTAAACTCGATGCTAAAACAATCAATAGCGGAATATTTTGTTTTAATAATTTAAGATTATCTTTTAATGTGGTATTTGCCGCTTGTGGTTTTACTCTTTCTTTAGTATTGAAGAATGAAAGCGAAAATAATCCGCAACCAATAACAGAAATTATTATCGACGTAATTAAATAACCTTTTCTATCATAAATCTCGCCTTCACTAAAAATATTTAATAATACCGGTATCCCTACAATAGCGATAGCTGATCCAACCATTGTCATTAATCTCGTAAATGTGATTAATTTTGTTCTTTCTTCAGAGTTATGACTCATCGCAGCTGATAAACCCCAATATGGGACATCTCCAATTGTATAAGCCATTCCCCATAATATATAAGTTATAAAAATATATACTACTTTTAATGAATAAGTTAAATCAGGGGCTGTAAAGGTTAAAATCGTTAAAACAGCAATTGGTATCGGAGCAATCATTAAATATGGCCGTAATTTACCCCATTTAGTTCGGGTATTATCAACTAGAACCCCCATGATAAAATCATTACATGCATCCCAAACTCGTGCTACTAAAAATAATAACCCTACTGTGGCTGGATTGATTTTAAAGACATCTGTATAAAAAATCATTAAAAATGTCGATGACAGCAAATAAACCATATTTTGACCTAATCCAGCAATTCCATAAGATATTGTTTCTTTTTTTGTTATTTCATTATTCATAACTTTCTCCCTTATTTAGATTTAATAACTTTTATCAAACCTCTAATAATTTTTCTGTTAGCCATCATTAGTAACCCATCAGCTAAATTTTTTGTGAAGACATCACCACCAAAACTTATTAGGGTTCGATACGGTAAATCGATTAATGTATTTAACATCATTGCTCTTGTAGCTTTATCTCGCGTATTTTTACGAATATATAACTTAATTCCCATTAAAAGCATTTTTCCTACTAAGCTATGTGAAATATCAGATAAAGTAGAATTATAATCAAATGGTTTTTTTACTTTCACATTCAATGCTTGAACATTTGGTTTTAGCTTTAAGAACTCGTCATTATTAAAACCGATGCTTAAATCGTAATAAGATGGTATTTCTTCAATATTATATGGGGACTTTACAGTATCACAATTGAATGTTATTTTCTCGCTTAAATAAATATCCTTAGATGAGGCACCAATTAAGATTTCATAATTACCAGCTTCAAGCACCCATTTTTTTAATGCGACATTATAATAACTAAAGTCTCTTTTATTAAGTTTAAAAGATAATGTTTTTGCTTCATTAATATCTAATTCCACCTTTTCAAAACCTTTCAGTTCTTTAAGAGGTTTAAATACTTCTGATTCAATATCGCTAATGTATAATTGGCACACTTCACTCCCCTTAAGAGCTCCTGTATTTTTAATCTTAAAACTAATTTCAACAATCTCATCTTCAGTAAATTCCTTTTGATTAATTTGTAAATCATAATATGAAAAAGTAGTATAACTCAATCCATAACCAAAAGGGAATAGTACTTCTTGTTTCTT
>CALFRW010000016.1 GCA_937919135.1 uncultured Haloplasmataceae bacterium | reverse complement strand
CATTTTTGATAAATATCGGGAAATTATCTACTTTTCCCACACCTAAACCATTATGAGTTATACTGGTGATTTCTACATCATATATTTCATTTTTCTTTACTGGTAACCGTTTCATATGTAGCTCCTTTATTATATAGTTTTTTCAAAAATGGTTTATTTACTATTTTATATTATACAATATAAAAAAAAGGAAAGAAAACCTTTCCTACTTTAATACTCTAAATATCCTAACATGCTTTGCTAGACCACCAACTGAAGTCTCCCGATATTTACTATCAATATCTTTACCTGTTTCCATCATCGTTGAAATTGCCATATCAAGTGTAATGATATGCTTGCCATCTGTTAAAAGTGCATATTGTGCGGCATCATAAGCCCTTCTTGCCGCAATTGGATTTCTTTCAATACAAGGAACTTGTACTAAACCATCTACAGGATCACATGTTAATCCTAAATGATGTTCTAAACCAATCTCTGCCGCATATTCAATATGATAGATGTTTCCACCTAGCAAATAACAACATGCTGCTGCGCCCATAGCGCAACTAGTGCCAATTTCAGCTTGGCATCCTGCTTCAGCTCCAGAAATAGAACCATTTTCTTTAATTAGAATACCGATTAATCCCGCTACTGCCAGGGCTTTAAGAATCTCTTCATCCGAATAACCATAATATACTTGCATGCTATATAAAAGTCCCGGTAGTGTCCCACTAGCACCACAAGTAGGTGCTGTGACGATTTTATTACCCGAACCATTTTGTTCAGCAACAGCTTGACTACAAGCAAATATTAATGTCGTTAAATCTTTAGTAGTTAAGTATTTTTCATAAAAGGATTTCGCTCGTCTTTTAAACTTCAGTGAACCAGGAATTAGGTCTTCTCTTTTTAATCCTTCTTCCACTGATGCTTTCATTACTTGCCAAATTTCATTAAGAAACTCATATATAATTATTCCTTCTGTTTCTTCAACATATTCATGTAATTTCTTTTTATTAATTTCACACCACTTTAATATATCATTCATAGTGTTATGCTTATATAAATTACTTGTTCCTTTTCTTGGTTCATCTAATTCTCTAATATCTCCACCACCAACAGAAAAAACTAAGTAACTTGCTAATTCTTGATTATTTTTATCATAAGCAAAAAACTTCATCCCATTTGTATGGTATTCATACACTACTTCAGGTTTAAAGATAATTTCGGTTTTTTCTTCTCCCAATGTCCGTTCAATAATCCAATCGGTTAAATGCCCTTTCCCAGTAGCTGCTAAACTACCATATAATTCAACAATGTATTTTGTGGTTGGTAAAGATTTTGTTTTATCAATAAATTTTAGTGCTGCTTTATGGGGTCCCATAGTATGTGAACTAGACGGACCAAAACCTATTTTATACAATTCTTTTATTGTATCCATGTTATCCCCCCACTCATTATCAGATTCAATATATCACATTTAAAGTTAACCCTCAAGTGAAACACTAAATCAATTATCATGTTTAAGGGATTAGTATTCACTCAGATATTCCATAGCTTTAATATCTAGGTCTCTTATTTCTTTTAAAATCTCCACGATCGCTTTACGCTTTTCAATATTTCTAAATTCGATCCATGGATTGTTTTCATCCAAAACACCCCATATCTTACGGCATAAATCATGAATATTGTGAAAACATTTACCTACGTTATTAAGAATTTCATCATTAAACTGCATTAGGAACTCCCCCACATAATATCTAGCTTCAGCATGATTACCGATAAGATTATGATGAAATTCATGTCTTAATTTTAAGGCTTGTTCTGATATATTTTCTACATTTTTATCTAATAAGAAATTTATCCATTCATCATATACAGCAATTCCACTAACATAACCATCACTTTCCCTTTTTTCCATAACTTTTAATCCATTCTTAATAACTTCTCGTAAATTTGTTTTTCTCCCAATCTTCTTTCCGGTTATAACAATTTTCCATAAGTCATCATACCAATCTTGTTTACGAAACATCCCATTTTGTTCCTTATCTAAAATTTCCCAATCTTGAAAATGACTCCAGCCAATAAGAACCTTTCCATTTTCATCATAACCAGAAATAATCAAACACTCAGGTGGTCCAACAATACCAAAACCTAAAACCGGAATACCTTTATTAATCGAATCGACTATTCTTTCCTTAATATAATCTTTATTATTGTCTTTCTCGATAATCTCAAACTCGTAACCCGCCCAATCATATGCATATTTAATTGTTAAATTACTATCATTTACTTGTGTTAAATCCATACTACTTAAACATAAATCCCGATCCCACAATAAACCAAATCCCATTAATGAAGTAGTAAGAAAATGAGAATATGCTGTTCTAACAAGATATTTACCATTATTAAAAGTCGCATAATCCTCCTCCATATATTGCATTAAAGAAGCCATACATGCTGGAAACGCAAAATCTTCAGGGCTACGATTATCTGAAGTGTTTCCATAAAAACCTACTTTAACCACATCAAGAACCTTTTTTTCTAACATAAATATCCTCCCTATATATATACTTTAATTATATAGATAAGGAGGATATTTGGCTACAATAATTTCTATTTTTCTTTAGCTTTTCTTTTATAAAGTACATATTCATTTAGCTCACAAAACACACTTTCCATATCCGCAGTTCTAAACTCATGAGCATCATTAATATCGATACCTAAGCTTTCAGCTTCCTTTTTAACATTTATATTAGCACCAAGAAAGATAAAATCCCACTTATCAACACTTTGTTTTTGTTTTATCAAGCGTTCAACTTGTTCATAAGTAAATTCAACACTTGAATTTTCTAACCCATCTGTCGTAATCACAAAGATAACCTTATTAGGCAAATTATTATAACTCGTCTTAATTAAACGATTACTGACATCAATTATCGTATGACCTATGGCATCTAATAAGGCAGTACTTCCTCTAACAAAATACTCCTTTTCAGTTAGAATCACATTACTTATCTCGATTCCATCCCATAAAATTTCTCTTTCATGATCAAATAATACAACAGTTAAATTTGTTTTTTCATCCTTAAGATTTTGTATTTTAATAAAACCATTAAAACCACCGATTGTATCACTCTCATAACCACTCATAGAACCACTTCGATCTAAAATAAAAATAATTTCAGTAATATTCTTTTTCAAATTTACCAGTCCTTTCATTTTATATGTTATAATTATACATACAAAGGTTAAATAAATGGTCGTTTATAAAGCGACATTATCTGGAGGTAACATGGTTACTAAAAAATTATTAACAGAGTTAGCAATTTATCTTGATAATAGATTAGGACCTGTCTCAATTAAATGTAATTCATGCATTATGTCTGATAAATCTGCTGATATCGAGAAGTATATTATAAATAAACAAAAATCATTTAGAGATATTTTATTTGATTTTATTGATAATAAAGGTTTAAGCGACCCAGATATATATAAAAGAGCAAATATTGACCGAAGACTATTTTCAAAAATACGTTCTAATCCTGATTATCATATTAGTAAAAATACCGCTATTGCCCTTGCCCTAGCATTAGAATTAGAACGAAATGATTTTGATACCTTATTAAATGCTGCGGGATATTCATTATCAGATAGTGACACATTTGATTTAATCATTCAATTTTTTATTGAAAAAGGACTATATAATCTTTATGATATAAACTTAGCGCTATCTCACTTTAAACTAAAACCGCTACTATAAACAAAAACGACTCAAATGGAGTCGTTTTTTTGATACTGTTTATAAATACTAAATAGCTCACTTTCATTCTTTTCAATACAAGCAATAATTCGAGGATCAAAATGATTACCTTTTCCCTTAATGATAATTTGCTTAGCCTCATCATATGAAAATGCCTCTTTATATGGCCGCTTACTAGTTAATGCATCAAAGACATCGGCCACTGCAACAATTCTGGCACTCAAAGGAATTTCATCACCCTTTTGTTGATAAGGGTAACCTGAACCATCCCATTTTTCATGATGACCAATCGCAACCTCAATACCTACTTTAAATAAACTTTTATTAAATTTGACCATTTGGGCTTCTGCTACTTCAAGTACTTTAGCACCATATGATGTATGCTCCTGCATTTCTTTAAACTCTGTCGCTGTCAATTTACCAGGTTTTAATAAAATACCATCTCTTATTCCTACCTTACCGATATCATGTAATGGGCTAAATCTAACAATATCCTTTATTAGTTTTAGCGTTAACTCCGGAAAGATTTTGTCTTTATACAATAATTCAGCAATCTTTAATGTATATGCTTGCATTCTTATTAAATGTTCTCCTGTATCTTCATCCCTAGCTTCAGCTAGCTTCGCTAAAGACAATACTTGTGAAAGTAACAATTCTTCAATAAATAAGTTCTTATTTAAACTAATCGCAATACTATTAGATAATGTTTTAAGAAATTCGATGTGTTCTGCATTATATATATTCTTATAAACACTAGAAAAGAAAATAATTCCCACTGCTTTATTATAAATTTTCAACGGGTAAGTAATTGATGAATTAATTCCTGCAGCCAAAATAATTTGATTATAGGGTGTATTTGGATTCTTAATATAGTTAGGTAAATCATTGATTACCCTTGGCTCTCCTGTTTCAACAATTTTGGCTAGACTCGTATGATAAAGATTAGTTTGAATACCTATTATTTTTGAAGTTATTTCAATATTTGGATTTGATAAGCCATAAGAAGCCTCTATTACACCATCATCCTTTAGTAACGCTATGCCAATATGGGAGTAAGGTATATAGTCCCGAAAAGAATAAAACATATACTCTAAAGTGCCTTCAAATGATGTATCTTCATTAATATTCCCGATCAAATCAACAACCTTTTTAAAACGTACATTGCGAGATTCAATATACAATTGAATAACCTTTCTGATAAATAATATTAATGAGATTACAAGACCAAAAATTAAGATAATTTTAATTAAGTTTATTTTAGCACTACTTATTGTGATAATTAGTAGTAAACAGCATATTAAGGAAATAATAAGATAACCTGTTAATATGCCTTTTGTATGCTTATTTAATTTCATATAATCCCTCGTATCATAGTATATATAAAAACATTATACCATAATTAAATATTTATCGTAAAAAAATATTATTTTACATATGCCATTTATTCACAAACTAAATAAAGTATGTTACAATATTCACAAGGGAGGTATATTGATATGAGAGATTTTATTTCACAAATTTTTTTGTGTATGACAAATGCCAATTTAGCTAAAATTAATTTGTTTATTGAGGAAAATTGTTTATTTATTAATTATGATAGAACACTTCTAGGAAAAGATAAGATCTGCAATTATATTAAAAAAAGTATTAAAACCAATGAAATTAACCATTTATCAATTTTAAATAGTTTACAGGAGAAAAGAGATACGTTATTAATAACATATAATGCTTTTACTACAAGTAATACCTCACCAGTATATGGTTCAGCAATTATTCGAATGAAAGATAATAAAATAAATTATATTAAAAATTATATTGTTAAATAAAAACAGTGAAACTAAGATTTCACTGTTTTTAGATTTCAGCCTTTAACTCAAATATTATATCACGTAGTGATGCCGCTCTTTCAAAATCTAAGTCCCTAGCAGCTTTTTTCATTTCTTTATCTAATTTATCAATTAAATCAAGTTTTTCCTTTTTTGTCATTTCCTTTATCGTTTTTTCTTTTTCTTCATTTTCGTCTACTGTGTGTGTAGCTTTTATAAGATCACGAATTTCTTTTATAATCGTTTTCGGAGTAATATTATTTTTAATATTATGTTCTTCTTGGATTTTACGGCGTCTATTAGTTTCATCAATCGCAAACTGCATGGAATCAGTTACTTTATCAGCATACATTATAACCTTACCATTAACATTTCGTGCTGCCCGGCCAACAGTTTGAATAAGTGAGCGTTGGCTCCTTAAAAAACCTTCCTTATCAGCATCTAAAATAACTACAAGCGATACTTCTGGCAAATCTAATCCTTCTCGCAGTAAATTAATTCCTACTAAGACATCGTATTTTCCAATTCTTAAATCACGAATTATTTCGATCCTTTCAAGTGTTTTTACTTCAGAATGTAAATAAGCAACTTTAAAGCCTACATCTTGTAAATAATCAGTTAATTTCTCAGCCATTCTAATCGTTAACGTTGTTACTAATGTTCTTTCATTATTAGTGATCCTTGTTTTAAGTTCATCGATGATATCATCAATTTGTCCTTCACTAGGTCGAACTTCAATAACTGGGTCTAATAAGCCTGTTGGTCTAATAATCTGTTCTACAATATCTTCACAACGCTCAAGTTCATAATCACCTGGGGTCGCAGACACATAAATACTTTGATTAATTTTTTTTTCAAATTCATCAAATCTAAGCGGTCGATTATCTAAGGCTGAAGGTAAGCGGAAACCAAATTCTACAAGTGTTGACTTACGAGAACGGTCACCATTATACATTCCTCTTACTTGGGGCAAGGATACATGGGATTCATCAACTACTAATAACCAATCGTCTGGGAAAAAATCAATTAATGTGTATGGCGTTTCATCCTTTTTACGACCAGTAAGATGCCGCGAATAATTCTCAATTCCTGAACAAAACCCGATTTCCTTCATCATTTCCAAATCATAATTTGTTCTTTGTTCTAGCCTTTGAGCTTCTAATAAATGTTCCTTTTCACGAAGTTCTTTTAATCGCAAATCTAATTCATTTTTTATATTAATAATTGCAACTTTTAATTTATCTTCACTCGTAACAAAATGTGAAGCTGGAAAAATAGCTACATGATTACGGGCACCGATAATCTCTCCTGTTACAATATCCACTTCACGGATCCGATCAATCTCATCACCAAAAAACTCCACCCTAATACAGTTATTTTCATGGGATGCTGGCATTATTTCCACAACGTCCCCTCTAACTCTAAATGTTGCCCGATGAAAGTCTAAATCATTTCTTTCATACTGTATTCGTACTAGTTCACTTAATAACTGATTACGCTCCATTTGTAAACCGACACGTAAAGAAACAACCTGATTTTTATATTCCTTAGGATCCCCTAAACCATAAATACATGAAACAGACGCGACAATAATTACATCCCGTCTTTCTAATAATGCTGATGTTGCACTATGGCGTAATTTATCAATTTCATCATTGATACTAGCATCTTTTTCGATAAATGTATCGGTAGATGGAACATATGCCTCCGGTTGATAATAATCATAATAACTAACAAAGTATTCTACCGCATTATTAGGAAAGTACTCTTTAAACTCCGAATATAACTGACCAGCTAAAGTTTTATTATGAGCTAAAATTAAAGTTGGTCGGTTGACTTCTTTTATCACATTAGATATTGTATATGTTTTACCAGTACCAGTAGCTCCTAACAATACCTGTTCCCTTTTTCCTGCTTTAATACCTTTTATTAGTTTTTTTATTGCTTCAGGTTGATCACCTGTTGGCTTATAACTTGCAACCAATTCAAATTTCTGCATTTTATCACCATATTATTCATTTAAATGTGCCTTTGCGGCTAAATATTGCGTATCATTTTTAAGATCAAACCATTCCTTGATTAATTCTATATTTATATAATAAGCTGTATTATGGTCAATATATCCTGTAACTAATAAACGATTATTCAACTGATAATCTTTTACCGCATTTTCTGTAATTCTATCAAAATAACCATCGGTCCGAATGTCATAGTGATATTTTGATTTCAAAAATAATTGGACCTTTTTTACTTCATCGTTAACAATATCATAACTAATATCTTTATATGAATCAACTAAATAAAACTGGCCATTACGCTTTACTTCTTTAGTTGGTTTTACCCCAATATCTTGGATCCATTCTTTACTTGGTGTTAACCAAATTCCTGTTGTTAATTTCACAATGATAGAACCATTATTTATTGTATAAATGATTTGCATTGTCCCTTTTCCATAAGTAGTTGTTCCAACTAAATCATAGCCTCCAAGTTCATACATTGTGACCGCAAATATTTCTGCAGCTGAAGCACTATATTCATTAATTAAAATAACAATATCGTAATCTATTTCCTTATCAATTTCATTTAAATAATCCTTAGACTCGCTATTATCTCTTGTTCTTGAATACATAAAAGGTATATTAGAATTAATAAAATAATCTAATACTTCCTTTACTGAGCTAAGTAATCCTCCTGGATTATCCCTTACATCAATAATTAATTTATCGATACCAATAGTTTCTAAATCATTCATCGCTTGATTTAATTCACTAAAAGTATTTACTCCAAACGAGTCTATCTTTAAATAACCCATAATTTCCTTGTCAATTTGTTCATAGGTATAATTTACTGTTTTAACGATAATTTTATCAAGGGTAACCTTATGATAGCTTATATGATTTGGATTTTCTTGATAAACACCAATATCTCTTACAACTCCCTTTTCACCTCTGATTAAGTTACTTATTTCAGCAGAACTAAGATTTTCGACATGCTTACTATCAATAAATTTTATTATATCTCCAGTTTTTAACCCCGCTTTTTCAGCTGGAGAATTATCATTAACTTTAATAATCAGCGGATAAGATCCATTAATTACTGTCGTGATACCGATACCGCACAATTCCCTATTTAGTTCATTATTAAAATCTAGATACTCATTCTCTGAAAAATAGACAGAATAAGGATCCGCTAATGAATCAACAACTCCACGAATTGCACCATCTCTTAATAAAACATCATTTTGATAAAAGTAAGCATTTTGTTCAATTAGTTCAAATAAACTTTTGACATCTTTAAAGAAGTCATCAGCAGTAGTTGTTTCTGATGATGGAGTGTAAATTAACTTATCCCGAACAATAATAGTCAAAATACCTATCATCATTCCGATAGTAACAAGTAAAACCCCAATAATAGAATTATTCCTTTTTATCATAATCCACCTATTTTTTAATATTTTTTTTCAAATATGCCCGAATAAACAGTTCAATATCCCCATTCATAACTGCTTGAATATTGCCTGTTTCAACATTAGTTCGATGATCCTTAACCATAGAATAAGGATGAAACACATATGTACGAATTTGACTACCCCAGCCAATTTCTTTATGTTCACCACGAATATTATGTAGTTCTTCTTGCTTTTTTTGGATTTCTAATTGGTATAGTTTAGTTTTTAACATTTGCATTGCTTTTTCACGATTAGCAATTTGACTACGTTCATTTTGACATGTTACAACAATACCAGTTTCGATATGAGTAATTCTAATTGCTGAATCCGTAGTATTTACATGTTGCCCACCAGCACCGCTTGAGCGATATGTATCAATTTTTATATCTTCATTTTTTATTTCTATTTCTATTTCCTCATCTAGTTCAGGCATAACATCTATTGAAGCAAAGGATGTATGTCGCCTACCTGAAGCATCAAATGGAGAAATCCGTATTAAGCGATGAACACCTTTTTCTGCCTTTAAAAAGCCATATGCATTTTCTCCTTTTATTAAGAGAGTTACACTTTTTATCCCTGCTTCTTCTCCTGGCAAATAATCAAGAAATTCAACTTTATAATTTTTATCTTCTGCATATCGAGTATACATTCTCAGTAATAAATCGCCCCAATCTTGACTTTCAGTTCCACCAGCTCCTGGATGTATCTCTAAAATAGCATTTTTTTGATCATAATCATCTGCCAAAAGCAACTCCATTTCAAACATATCAATTGTTTTAGCTAATTCTTTTACTAAAACTATCGTTTCTTCTAACAAAGATTCATCTTCACTAGCCTCTATTAAGTCTATGCCTACTTCTATATCTTCTATTCGTACTTTTATCTCATCTAATTTAACAATTTTATTTTTTAAATAATTATTCCGCTCGATTACCCTTTTAGCTTCCCTTTGATTACCCCAGAAGGCTGCATCATTCATTATTTCTTTTAACTTATCGAGTTCAATATTAATTTCATCCCTGTTTATGTAACTTTCAAATTCCTGTAATTTATTTATACAATCACGAAATGTTTGTTTAGCACTTATTAAATCCATACGACCATCCTTTACTTAAGAAGAAAATTGAACCTTAAAAAGGTTCATTTTATGCTCCACAACATTGTTTATATTTTTTTCCACTGCCACATGGACATGGATCATTACGTCCAATTTTTTCTTTACGAACTGGCTCCCTTTTACTAGTATTATCTTCTTTGCCTGATTTAGTTGCGATCGGTTTTGCTACTTCTTCACGTTGTTGATGATCTTGTACTTGAGCCCGAATTACATATCTTAATACATCTTCATTAATTGAGGCAACCATATTAGTAAATAACTCAAAACCTTGTTGTTGATACTCAAGTAGTGGATTCCCTTGTCCATATGCGACAAGACCAATTCCTTGTCTTAAACCATCCATAATATCAATATGGTCCATCCATTTCATATCAACAATTCTTAAGACAATTACTTTAAGAAATTCTTGAAATAACTCCTTATCATAAATTTCTTCTTTTTTATCTAAAATACTATAAGATTTTGCTTCTAAATAAGCAATCAATTCTTCAGGACTTAAGTCTTTTACATCTTTAGTTTTAATAATCTGAGTTCCAAAAATATTAGTATTAAAATATGAACTTAATTTTTTGATACTATCATCTTGATTTTCGTCTGTTTTACCATCAGTAATAATATATCGATAAACAATATTCTCAACTGCATCATGCATCATATTTAATACAATCTGTTTTATATCATCCTGTGTTAAGATCTGATAGCGTTGCTTATAGATTATTTCTCTTTGATGCCCAATAACTTCATCATATTGTAGTAAGGTTTTACGGCTGTCAAAGTTATTACCTTCAACACGTTTCTGAGCCGATTCTACTGACTTACTAATTAGCCGATGTTCTATTGCTTGATCATCTTTTAACCCCAGACGCCCAAGTAGTCCTTGAAGTCTTTCAGAACCAAAACGACGTAACAAATCATCTTCAAGCGACAGATAGAATCTAGAGTAACCTGGGTCTCCTTGACGACCAGAACGACCACGGAGCTGGTTATCAATCCGACGAGATTCGTGTCGCTCCGTTCCAATAACAGCTAGTCCACCTAAATCAACTACACCATCACCTAGTTTAATATCTGTTCCCCGACCTGCCATATTTGTCGCTATCGTTACTGAACCAATTTGACCAGCTTGTGCAATAATCTCTGCTTCTCGCTCATGATTCTTGGCATTTAAGACATTATGTTTTATACCTTTTTTTCTCAAATACTCTGAAATAATTTCTGAAGTTTCAACAGCAACTGTACCTATCAAAAGTGGTTGTCCTCTCCGATGTCTTTCAACTACTTCTTCTGTTAAAGCTATAAGTTTTGCTTTCATCGATGCATAAATTAAATCATTTGCATCTTTACGTACTATCGGTCTATTTGTAGGTACTTCCACCACATACATATTATATATATTAATAAACTCTTCTTCTTCAGTCTTTGCTGTACCTGTCATACCTGCTAACTTTTTATACATCCGAAAGAAATTCTGGAAAGTTATTGTCGCTAAAGTTGCCGTTTCTTTTTTAATGTTTACTCCTTCCTTAGCTTCTACAGCTTGATGTAAACCTTCACTCCACTGACGACCATGCATTAACCTTCCAGTAAATGGGTCAACAATAATTACTTCCCCGTTTTGCACAACATAATCGACATTATTTTGCATTACAATATTAGCTCTTAATGCGTTATTAATATGATGTACTAAAATTGCATGTTGAACATCAAATAAATTATCAATCCGAAATGCTGCTTCAGCTTTGGAAATTCCTAACTCAGATAGTTGAACATTACGTGTCTTAATATCATGGTCATAATCTTCTTCAGATAAACCTCTAACAAAAGTATCTGCTTGACGATATAAATTAGCGTTACGCTTCATTCCCCCTGAAATAATTAGTGGTGTTCTAGCCTCGTCAATTAAGATTGAGTCAACCTCATCAATAATCGCAAAATTCAAAGGTTTTAAAACCATTTCCTTTTGATAAATAACCATGTTATCACGTAGATAATCAAAACCTAACTCATTGTTTGTCGTATAAGTAATATCACAACTATATGCCTCTCTTTTTTCTTCTTTAGATTTAGCATTTAAATTTAAGCCTACAG
The DNA here is from genome assembly GCA_937919135.1 of uncultured Haloplasmataceae bacterium. Lineage (GTDB taxonomy): Bacteria > Bacillota_I > Bacilli_A > Haloplasmatales > Haloplasmataceae > CALFRW01. The sequence goes on along the minus strand of CALFRW010000016.1, from coordinate 31,418 downwards.
TTAAACCTAACCAATTAAACAATTGTCCCATATCATGAGCATCACGACTCGCCAAGTATTCATTAACGGTAACAATATGTACACCCTCACCGCTAAGCGCATTTAAATACGCTGGCATTGTTGAGGTTAATGTTTTACCTTCACCTGTTTTCATTTCCGCCACATTACCATAATGTAGTACTAAAGCACCGATGATTTGTACATAAAAAGGTGTCAAATGTAAAACTCTTGTAGCTGCTTCTTTAACAACAGCAAATGCTTCTACCAATATATCTTCTAGTGTTTCTCCATTATTTAATCGTTCACGAAATATATTTGTTTTATTCTGTAATTGTTGATCAGAAAGATTTTTCATTTCAGCTTCCAACGCTACAACTTGATCTGCAATCTTTTCTAAGCGTTTCATTTCCTTGTATCCTGAATCAAATATCCGTTTAAGAAAATTAGCCATATCTTCACTCCTTATATAAAAAATTAAATCTTAACATTTTCTATCAACTTATATAATAACATTATTTTAGCTCTTTATACAAGTTTATCTTAGATAAAATCCTATTCTACAAGCTTATTTTTTAGTTCTGCATAATCTATCGATAATACATTGATTGATTGTTCGAGCCATTCTAAAAAGGATGGAAACTCACGCACAAATTCATTTGTTTCACTTTTCTTAATGATAACTTTTCCCTTTTCTTCACAACTAAAATAAACGTTATATTTTTGTTTATAATATGCAAACAAAAAACAATTATCAGTCATTTTGTTTCTTAAATTCTCTAGGATAATATCATAGGGTTGAAAAAAACGATTAAAGTGTCCAACACCTTTTTTTAATCCAAAAATCGCAATGTCTCCATTAAATATATCCAAACCATTAAACATTAATAAAAAATCAAGATAATGTATTGGCAAATTTATCTTTAAAATTACTTCAATTTTTTCGATATCCATTGTACCTAGTGGTGGATAAATCTTATGTAAATAACCTAGAGGAGATTCATGATTTATGCGGCATATTAGTTGTGTCCCATCCTGTAAAATAGCATCCTCATTACCTTTCCATTGATTTAACACTTCTAATAAACAATTTAGTTTGTTTTTCATATAAACCTCCTAAGATTATATAACCTATTATACCATGAATTTTAGTAAAAATTGCATAATATCTTAATAAACTGATTTAACATAACTCCCATGTCGGGTAGGAATAATCTCTAGTTGGACATTAATTCTTTCTTTTAATTCTTGAACATGTGAAATTATACCTATTAATCTCCCGGTATTATTAAGTTTAAATAAGGTAGTAATCGCATTATCTAAACTGTTTGGATCCAAAGAGCCAAATCCCTCATCAATAAAGATCGTATTAAGCTGTATACCACCTGAATAGTTTTGAATTACATCAGCTAAACCTAATGCTAATGCTAAAGATGCAATAAAGCTTTCACCACCAGATAATGTTTTCACTAAGCGTATCTTACTAGTATAATTATCAATAACTTCTAAATCTAAACCTTGTTGCATTCTTCCTTTACCTTTGTCTTCTTTACGACATAAATAATAACGATTATTAGTCATATCACTAAGGCGTAAATTAGCAGCATAGATAATTTCATCAAAGTAGGCCGCTAGAATATACCTTTCAAAAGTAAGTTTTAACGGATTATCACCATTAGCTGCTTTGGATAAATCACTTATTACTTCATAACTATCATAATTTTCTTTTATGCTTTTATACAATTCATTAATTTCCCGTTTTAATTTCACATTATTTTGCACCATTAATAATAAATCTGTTTCTTCTTTTCTTAAGGTATTTAATCTATCTATTGCCTTTTTTCTAATAGTATCCAACTGCGTAAGATCTACCATGGCTTTATCTTTTAATTCATTTTGTAATTCGTACAGGGTTTTATCAATAAAACGAAGTTCATCATAATATTTTTTAACTTCAGCACTTAACGACTCTTTTTCATCACTATCGATTAAATAATTATGATATTCTTCAAGACTATTAAATTCATAGATAATCATTTCTTGCTTAAAATTATCTTTTACTTTATCTAACTCTTTATTAGCTGCTAAAATTCTTTCTTCTATACCTTCGCCTTGTGTTGTTTGGATTAACAAAGAATTTTGTGTGTTTTCAATTTCCTTTGTTAGTGCTTGATAATTAAGCTTTATCTCATTATATTTTTTACTTAAGTTATCAATTTCTTGTTTAAGAGCTGCTTTATCATTAAAATTGGAATTAAGCGTTTTTTTATACTCCTCAAGAGTTGCTTTAACAACTTGATGTTCGCTACTCTTTGTTTGAAATAAAGTTTTACTTTCAATTAGATCATTAGTTATTACTTTTATTTTATCTTCTAGTGCTTTGGCTTCAAGTAAAAGCTGTTCCTGCTTGATAATAATTTTTTTACACTTTGCTTTATTTTGCTTAATAATTGTTATTTCGGAAGTAGCCTGTTTAAAAAGCTTGTTCTTCACTTCTAACACAGCGCTTAATTTATCAACATCTATGATTTCATCAGTTAAATCATTATACCAGTCAGATTTAGTTTTTATTGTCAAATTTGTATTATATAATTGGTTATAACATTCATTTACTATTTGTTCATTTTCTTCAACTTCGACTTTTAAATCATTTATTATTTCCAATGTTGGTACACTTTCCATTAACGTCGCTTTATTCGGATGACTTTTAGAACCACAAACTGGACAAGGGTTATTATCCTTTAGTTTCTGGGCTAGAATTCCAGCTTGACCTAATAAATAGGCTTGAAGCTTCAAGTCATAATCTAGACGTAGAGCTTTACAAACTTGAGCTTTTTCTTGATATGAAATAGCTAGTTTTTGTTTTAATTCCTGCAAGACTTTTAAATCAGTAATAAGCGTCAATTGTTGCTTTAACAGTTTTTCTTGATTTACTTTTGTTTCCAAAGCTGAATTTAACTCACTTATTTTATCATTAATGCTTTGATAATCTGCTAACTTTGTTTCAATTTTACGATATTCTTCTTGATAGTTTTTTAATAAAGCTTCTGTTTTTTCCACTTGTTTAGTTACTTGGATTAATTCTGATTCCTTTGTCGCTAAAGTAGTTATTTTTTTTTCATACTCATCATAGAGTGGTGCTTGATTACTCAACAGAATAATCTTTTCATTATATTCATCTAGCTTATCATAATCACATTTTTCCTTCTCTAGCTGTAATTGTTGGTTATTTAATGTATCTGTTAACTTTAGCTTAATATTTAGTACTGCTTTTTGTTTTACCTTTAATTCACTAATCGATTCTTGTAATTTTGTCAAGGCTATTTCAATCTGATGAATCTTATCAGCATCTACTGCTTTTTGAAGCCTATATTCACTATGTTCTATTTCATTTTTCCGGGCAGATAACAAATCCTTTGCTTTTACTAAATCAGCTTTTTTTAAAATTTTTTGATTAAGATTTTGTCCAATCTCAATATCTCTAGTAAGCTTATAAATATCTTGTTCTTTTAAATCAAGTTTTTCTCTTATCTTAGTTAAATCATTTTCGTCACAATTAATTTTTTCACTTAATAAAATAATAATATTATCATAATCTTTATTAACCTCAGAAATAGAGTGATATAACATACTATTTTCATCACTAATAATATTAGATAAGCAATTATCTAATAGCTTTTGTTTTTCTTCGATAGTTTGCCTTACTTTATTTGTCTTATCCTTTAGTATTTCTTGAATCTGTAAAAAGCTTTCGGTATTAAATATATTACGAAATATCTGCTCCCTTTCCTGACTAGAGCTTTCTAATAAACGCCGAAATTCCCCTTGCGGTAACATGACAATTTGTCTAAATTGTTGATAATCAATACCTAAGATTTCTTTAATTTTATTATCTACTTCAGTAACCCCCGTATGAGTAACCTTATTATTAATTTTTAAAATGGCCTCTGGTTGTTTAATTGTCGTACCAGCGCCTCTTTGTTTACGTTTTTCTTGTCTTGGACTCCGATAAATTTCGTAATCATTGTCTTTCATATTAAAACTAAGCGAAACATATGTTTCATCATCAACCGTCGCAAAGTCACTACATAAAGATTCACCATCACGATTACTTCCACTAGATGTCCCAAATAGAGCAAAACAAATTGCGTCAAAAATAGAAGTCTTTCCTGCCCCTGTTGGACCACTGATTAAGAATAATTTACGTTTGTAAAGATCAGCAAAATTTATCTTTTGCTTTTCCTTAAATGGCCCAAAAGCCGATATTATTAGCTCTTTTAATCTCATAAAATATCACCCAACTTTGTTTCATCTAACACATCTTTTAGTAACCTTTCTCCCTTGTCAGACATTTTTTTACCAATGATATTTTGATAAAACTCTGAAAAAAGCTGCAATTTACTTTTATTTTGATAATCTCCTTTTGCTTTAGTGACACTCTCCACATTTGTAATAATATTATTGCGTTCAATTTGCATTATATTCGGATACACCGCTCGAAGTCTATTTAAAGGATCATATAAATCTTCTGTATCAGTTAATTTGGCGAGTATATAATCCAAACGATTAAACTTATGATAAAATTCAGGCCGGAGTAATGTTTTTAATTCCCCTTCGATAATTCTCATATCTCTTTTAGGTTTTAAGTCATGTAAAGCATAAGTACAATTTCCCTTTTCATTTAAATCAACAATTACTACACTTTTACGATGATTAACCTCTGAAAATGAGTATTTTAGTAATGATCCACTATAACGAATATTTTCTTTTTTTACTTTTTGACCTTGATGCAAGTGGCCTAATGCTACATAATCAAAATCTTCAACTAAACTAACATCAATATAATCAGCACCACCAATGGATAAACTTCGCTCAGAATCAGATGCGATTATTTCATCAACATTTGACACAATATAGTTATGGGTAACAAATATATTCCGTTCATTAGTATTAAGCTTACTTTTTAGCTTGTTAAGTATTACTGTAAAAGCTTCCTGGTAGTTATTAATAGTTTCAATATTATATACACTACTTATTACGGCAGGATGTGAGTAGGGAACTAAATAAAAATTAACAACACCATAATCATCTTTTAATGTTATTTTCCTTGTTTCACCAGTAAGCGTCCCCTCAATAAATAAACCTTTATGACTTAGAAGTTTACTAGCAAAACTCAGCCTTTCTTGACTATCATGATTACCGGCGATGATAAAAGTTGGTACCTGATATTTTTCGATAATAGTTGTTAATGTATCATCTAACAATTCAACTGCTTCTTTTGCAGGAATACTGCGATCATACACATCACCACTAATTATAATCGCATCTGGTTTTTCCAACTTAATAATATCAAATAATTGCTGTAAAATATATTCTTGATCTTCTAGCATTGAAAAGTCGTTTACGACTTTACCAATATGCCAATCCCCTGTATGTAAAATTTTCATATTATCACCTATTTATTTTAATAATAAAAAAGCCTACCAAATGTAGGCGTTTCTTATTCTGTTTGAATAACCGCATAGTCTTCATCTTTTTGACGCTTGTAAATAATGGAAACCTTTTCCGTTTCTTTATCCAAAAAGACATAAAAATCATGGTCTACAAGTTCCATATGCATCGCAGCTTCCTCAGCTGTCATTGGTCGCAATTCCACTTTCTTATTTTTTACTAGGTTTGTACCGACAATTTCAGCTTCTAATCCTTTAATGTCTAGTTCATCATTAGATTTAAAGAATTGAGATACTCCTTCTCTTTGTCGATATAGGGAATTTATTTTATCCTTATGTTTCCTAATTTGTGTCTCTAATTTATCAATCGCAAAATCAATTGCTGCATATAAATCATCTGTACTTACTTCTGCACGTAAAACAATTTGTTTAGTAGGAATTGTAATTTCTACTGTTTGAACTTCTCGAAGCACACTACAAACTATTCTTGCCTCTAAACTTTCTGGTTTATTAAAATAATTACTAATTCGTTTCAATTTTTCTCTAACATAATTTTCAATTGCTTCAGTGAAATTAAAACCATCTTTACCTCGAAAATTAACTTTCATACTCAACAACTCCTTTACATCTTATTATTACTATTTTATCATAAGTTGAGCAGATTAAAAAAGATATTTGCAGTATTTTTATATTTTTACGACATTTGTTGCTTGTAAACCTTTGTCACCATGTATTAGTTCAAATTCAACATCTTGCCCTTCTTCAAGGGTTTTATAACCTTTTGCGATTATCGCAGAATAATGTACGAAGATATCCTCCTTCTCATCTTCTTTTTGAATAAATCCATAACCTTTGTCATTATTAAACCATTTGACTTTACCTCTAATTAAATTAGACTCATTACTCATACATCCAACCTCCAAAAACTTACTTTATATATATATTAATACATAATACCATAAAATACAAAGTTTTTTAACATAAAAATTTCGACAAAAGATTTATTAACTCCGAAATAAGGTAAAACTACAGATATTTCTTGCATTACAATCAGATAATAACTTTGCAATTTTATGAACCGTTGCCCCTGTTGTATATATATCATCGATAATAATTATATCTTTATTATGTAAATTTAATTTACTTTTTAATCGGTACTGGTCATCAAAAACGATTCTAGCAATTCTTTTCTTTTTACTTTGTTTAACGTCATTACTTTTATAAATATTGTCAAGTATTGGTAAGTTAATTATTCGCGCAATTACTTCACTTTGATTAAAACCCCGTTTCTGCAAACTAGTTTTAAATAAAGGAACTGGAACTAAAATTTTATCTTTAATTGGAAAAGGTTTTAAAAACTTCTTAATTTGCTGCCTAAATGCGAGTAATATCGCAATATCACCATTAAATTTGATTTTTTTTACCAGAGTTTTCGCGTATTCATTGTAGTAATACAATGAATAATTTATCACTTTTAATAGATTATAATCCTTATTTTGTTCCCAAAAAAGACAATCATTACATATTATATCATTTGTTTTTTTCCCACATCTTACACATCCTCCCTCTACCTTTTCCAAACCTTCTAAACATTTATCACAGATCATTTGTTTATCCGTCGTAAATAATGCTGAAAATATGTGTCTTATATAAATGTTATCTCTACATATTATACATTTCATTTTTATTACCTTTAGCTATTTTATTCATTTTCTTAATTTGTTTTACCGCATTCTTTATCTCTAAAGTGAAATAATCACAAAATAACACTACATCGCTAAAAGGATATTTGGGGTGGCGGCCAGCTCGCCCGACTATTTGTACGATTGCCCGTTCATCAAATATCTGATCATCACAATTAATAATGCATACATCAACATTAGGAACGGTTACGCCTCTTTCTAGTATTGTCGTTGTAATAATATATTGGATTTTATTATTTCGAAACATATTTATAATCTGAGTCCGTTCTTTCATTTCGGCGTACACAAAGCGGCATTTTATGTATTTAGTTAGAATCTTTTCTAATGCGATACCGATTTCAATTTTGGGTACGAAAATAAATACTCTTTTACTTAATTGCTGTTTTTTAAGCAGCCATAATAATATTTTTTTCGGACAATTACCTTTTAATATTTTTTTCGCTGTCGAATATGTTAAGACGATTTTTGGTATTGGTAGCGGATGATTATGGAAGCGGTTTGGAATAATAAAATGATCGATTTTTTTTCGTCTAATTAAATTTGTATAATATTTTGGAGGTGTGGCAGTCAAATATATAATTGGTGCTTGCTCTTTTTTTGCTTTTTTAATAAAACCCGCTAGCATTTTGTTGTTATAGTACGGAAATGCATCAACTTCATCAATTATGACAAGATCAAAAAACTGATAATAATTAATTAGCTGATGTGTTGTTGTAACATAGAGATTACCAACTTTACCTTTATCAGGAGAACCACCATATAATGCTACAATCGAAACTTGAAAAAAATCACGTTTAAAGCGAGGTACTAATTCTAATACAACATCTTTTCTGGGTGTGGCAAAACAGACAATATTCCCAAGATTTAAGGCTCGTAATATTACTTCATAAACAACCTCTGTTTTTCCAGCACCACATACAGCGTAAAGTAGCATATCTCGCTTATTCTTAAATGATTCAAGACATTTATTTGAGGCTATTTTTTGAATATTTGACAAGTTTACAACCTTCTTTAGACAATATGATTCATTAAATATTATTTTTATCTCTTTTCGCCATATTTTTTGATATGTAGAACTTTTTCCAAAATTTAAACATTTCCGACAATAAATCCCGAAATCATCAATAAAAAACTCGCTTTGGTCATTATTACCACAACGAACACAATAATACTTATTTTTTACAATTTCTACTGCTTTTACGATATTTTCTGTGCTTTTTGTATATTCAACCAGCATATTATTCACCATTAGTTATATACGACATTAACTAATCTTTTTCTACCAAGTGACAAAAAAATATAGTAAGAAAATCTTACTATATTTTACGCATCTAAAATAAAATAACCTAAAGAAACAACTCCATTACCTACATGAGCACCGATTACAGCTGATAATGGGACAAATAGGAAATCATCAATATTAAAGTGAGCTTCCAACTCTTTTTTAAAATGTTCTAAGAGTTCTAAATCAAAACCATGGCAAACAAGGTACTGAACTTTCTTATATGCTTTGGTTTCATCTAATACGTGATTAATAATCGTCTGTATGGCCTTTTTAGTGGTACGGATTTTATCTGTTCCAACTATCCGACCAGCTTTATCAAATTCCAAGATTGGTTTTATGCGTAATAAATTACCTACAAAGCCTGAAGCATTTGATAACCTGCCATTTTTAATCAAGTATTTCAAATCATTAACTAAAAAATAAATATTCATATGATCCCTTAGATAGTATATATAATTCACAATCGCAGTTATGGACTCTTTTTCTTTTACTAAGCGAGCAGCTTCAAGAACCATATAAGCTAAATAAGCAGAAGTAGTCAAAGTATCAATAACGACAATATTTATTCCTTCAATTATATTCAGTGAACCAATAATGGAGTTATAAGTACTACTTATCCCCTTTGATATAGGAATATATATTATATCAGTATATCCCTGTCGTTTAATCTCTTCGCAGATTTCAACAGTACTTCCTAAAGATGGTTGTGACGTACTGGGAATAATATCCTCTACATCAATCCGCTGAAAAAATTCTCCATTTGTGATATCAGTACCTTCAATATACTCCTTGTTATCGATAATAATTGGATGTTGAATAATAAAAATATTATCATAGTCATAATCCATATATTGAATTGATGACGTATTATCTGATAAGATCGCAATTTTATTTTCCATTTTATCCCTCTTATTCTTCTAAAATGAAATATCCTAAAGCGATAACAGCACTACCAACATGAGCACCGATTACAGTAGGAAAAATACTACGTAATGCTTGTTTTATATCTAAATAATCTTTTACTAAATTATCGAAATCATTTTTTAATTCCGCTTCAAAACCATATGCCATAAAATATTTAACTTTACGATAGTTTTTTGTTTCAGTCAAAACCTTATTTACAATATGGTTCATTGCTTTTTTTGTCGTCCGAATTTTTTCAATCCCAATAATTTCTCCAACTTCATTAAATGTTAAAATTGGTTTTATCTTTAAGACACTACCAATAAATCCTGCAGCGTTAGATAAACGTCCATTTTTAATCAAATATTTCAAGTCATCAACCATAAAATATGCATTATAATGAGATGATAAATATTCGCTATATGCTAAGACTTCTGCAACAGTATGGTTTTCTTTTACCTTCCTTGCACACTCTAAAACAATAAAAGCTAGAATGACAGAAGTAGCTCTCGTATCTACAATATGGACATTAATTCCCTCAACTAAATCTGAGATTGAATATAATGATTGATAAACACCACTTATTCCTTTAGATATAGGTAAATGAATAATATCTGTATAGCCCTCAGCTTTTAGAGATTCATATAATTCTAATGTTTCTCCTAATGAGGGTTGGGAAGTTGTTGGAATAATACTATCACTGTTAATCCTCGTATAAAATTCTTCGGCTGTTATCGTCTTTCCATCAATATATTCCTCATCTCCAAAATATATCGGCATTCTTACCATAAATATATTATCAAACTCCTCATGTTTTATATAATCTAACGATGATGAACTATCAGTCACAATGGCAATTTTCTCTTTACTCATTTACACATCCACCCTTATTATTATCATTTAACTTATATCATTAGATTTATTTTACCAATATTTTGCTAAAATGTATAGCCTTTTTTAACTTTTAAGGCTATTCTTGAAAACTACAATAAATTGACTATAATATAATTAGGTGATTATATGTATTTAGTTATTAAAAAATATTGCGAAAATGAAACTGTTATTAATAAGTCCCGCTTTATTTGTACAATTGGAAGGGCAACATCTAAAGAAAAAGCTGAAGAATTTATTAAAACAGTAACAAAAAACTATTACAATGCCACGCACAATTGTTTTGCCTACATAATTGGTGAAGACCACTTAATACAAAAGGCAAGTGATGATGGTGAACCAAGTGGTACCGCTGGAATACCAATGTTAGAAGTATTAAAAAAGCATAACTTAACAGATACTGTCTGTGTAGTTACACGTTACTTTGGGGGAATCAAATTAGGGACAGGTGGTCTTATTAGAGCTTACGGAAATGCAGTTAGCGAAGCAATAAAAAAATCTGGTATTAACCAAATAAAGCCAGTGCAAATAATTGAAATCGAATTTGATTATGCTCAAACCGGTTTAATCGATAATAAATTAAGTAATTACAATGTAATAAATAAACTCTACTTAGAAAAAGTATTTTATACTTATCAAATTGAAGTAGATAAAGTCCAAAGCTTTATTGACTATCTTATTAATATCACTAATAATAATATTAGCTATTCATTAAAAGATATGGATACTTGTGAAATTAACTATGCTTAGCATACTTTAACTGCGTCGATTTTCCCCCTCTTATATGTCGTACCTTTTTATTATAGTCTAATAGTTCCCTTACCTTTTTATATAAACTAATATCAATTTCCATTAATCTTTCCGTTAAATCCTTATGAATCGTACTTTTAGAAACATTAAAAACTGAGGCAATGCTTCTTACCGTTCCTTTTTTTTCTAAGATACATTTAGCGGCATCAATCACTCGATTCATAATCATTATGTTCATATTTATCCTCCTAAAATAGTCCTTATTCAAATATATTTAAGGAGGAGTAAAAATATTCAGATTAATTAATTGTTTTTGAGATAAAAAGAGGCTTGTAACCTGCGTTGGTTATTAGCCCCTTTATTTATTTCTATTCATAGTTAATTTCGCTAATTTTCATTCCAATCAATTCATTTGGGTTAAGTTTTATTGCTCCTTTTAACACTTCAAAGTGTACATGAACACCTGATGCCTGATCAAAATTATTTGAACCTGCTTTACCAAGGATATCACCTTGTTTAACTTTATCTCCTACAGCCACATCAACACTACCTAAACTTGAATATGACGTTTTGATTCCATCTAAATGTTCAATTTCAACAACATATCCCAGTAAAGAATCTTGATTTACTTTTGACACTGTACCTGATAAAGACGCAAGTACATTAAATTCTGTTTCTTTATCTATGGTATAATCGATACCTGTATTATGTCTAAAAGTATTTCCTACTTTTATAATAGCTTGATATTGCTCTTCAGTAGATAATTCACTATGCCAAAAATTTCGTGCAACTTGTGGACTTTCAGCATCAATTGGTAATTTAAATACTTCATCAGCAGGTTGATTAGTCGGTTGTGTATTTTTAGGTTGCGTATCAACCGGAGCATCCTCTGAGCGATTTAATTGAGCTATAATTATAAATGCTACAACAATCAGTGCTAAAAAGATAATAAACGAATAAGATTGGAATTTTTTAAAAACAACATCTACGATTTTGTTTTTCACTGTTCTCACCTCGTTTTTAGTATTAACAGTGAATTTCCAATTATTCATCAAAATTAGCAAAAACTGTTTATTTTTTTCTTGAATTTACCAGTTATTATATTTTGTTTTATGGTGATATGTTTAATAAAAGTCTTATGTAATCCATTATCATGATAACAACATCACCAACAATTTTGGTTATAATGATAATAATCAAAAAATAAAACATTTTAATTTCAGTTAAATGCCCCTTTTTGAAGATTTTTGAAACATCAATTGCTGCCATTACTTTATAAACGATTGGTAATAATACAAGATAAATACACAACTCTAATATTAAATAAATTTGCATTTTTTATAACCTCCGCAAATAAAATGTAAAAAACATCTAAATAAAATAATTAAATAGATGCTTTTAAAATTATTGATATTTACTAGCATTTATTTTCTTGATTTGTTCACGTAATTCTCTTTCTGCTTTAGTAAAGTCAATATTTTTACGTTTGTTTTCTGAGAGCCGTTGACTTCGTAATTCAGCTAAATGTTTTAATGCATTTTCATGATCTCGTCCAACTTCAGCTTCCTGAGCAACAACATTTACAGTATTATTTGAAAATTCTAAAAAACCACCAACAATTGTAACATATAAAACTTCATCATTTTTCTTTAAACGGATATATCCAGGGTTAATCGTGATTACAACCGGGATATGGTTTTTCATAATTGCTTGTTCTCCATCGCTATTTCTGATAATAAGTATTGAGGCTTCTTCTTCAAACAACTTACCTTCAGGAGTCACAACATTTATTTTAATCATTGTTTCCCTCCTTTAGTCTTTTTTTTCGATTCTTTCAGCCTTGGCAATTACATCATCAATAGTTCCTTCTAAGTGGAACGCTTCTTCTGGTAAATCATCATGTTTTCCGGCAAGAATTTCTTTAAAACCACGAATTGTTTCTTTTATTGGAACATATGAACCTGGTTGTCCCGTAAATTGTTCCGCTACATGTGTATTTTGTGATAAAAACATTTGGACTCGACGAGCGCGGTGTACGACTAGTTTATCTTCTTCATTTAGTTCATCCATACCTAAAATAGCTATTATATCAAGAAGTTCATTATACCTTTGAATAATTTGTTGCACATTTCTTGCCACTTCATAATGTTCTTCACCAACAACCCCCGGGGATAAAGCACGTGATGTTGAAGCTAAAGGGTCAATTGCTGGATAAATACCCATTTGTGTTAACTTCCGACTTAAGTTAGTAGTTGCATCTAAATGGGCAAAAGTTGTTGCTGGTGCAGGGTCAGTATAATCATCTGCAGGTACATATACTGCTTGAATCGATGTAATAGAACCATTTTTTGTCGACGTAATTCTTTCTTGTAATTGTCCCATTTCAGTCGCAAGCGTTGGTTGATAACCAACTGCAGATGGCATTCTACCTAGTAATGCAGATACTTCAGAACCTGCTTGAACAAATCGAAAGATATTATCCATAAACAAGAGAACATCTTGGTGCTCTTGATCACGAAAATATTCAGCAATTGTTAGACCTGTTAACCCTACGCGAAGTCTTGCACCTGGTGGTTCATTCATTTGACCAAAAACCATTGATGTTTTATCAATAACTCCTGATTCTGTCATTTCGTAATATAGATCATTTCCCTCACGTGTTCTTTCGCCAACTCCAGCAAAAACTGAAATTCCTCCATGTTCTTGAGCAACATTATGTATTAGCTCTTGGATTAGTACAGTTTTACCAACACCTGCACCACCAAATAAACCAATTTTTCCACCTTTAATATATGGAGCTAATAAATCAATTGCTTTAATTCCGGTTTCTAATATTTCTTCTTTTGTTGATAATTCCTCATACTTTGGAGCATCACGATGAATAGGGTGATAAGTTACCTTTTCAGACAATTCACCTTTACCATCTATAGGTTGACCTAAAACATTAAATAACCTACCTAATACTTCACGACCTACTGGTGCTGTAATTGGTTCCTTAGTATCAATTACTTCCATACCGCGTACTAAACCATCAGTAGAATCCATCGCAATACAACGAGCTACATTATCACCGACATGTAATTCCACTTCCAAAACTAAATTTATTGTGATACCATAATTTTTTTCTTTAGCTACTTCTATTTTTAAAGCATTATAAATTGCAGGTAATTCACCTTTATTAAATTCAACATCAACAACGGGCCCCATTACCTGTACTACTTTTCCTTTGTTCAATTAAAATTCCTCCTCTACTTGTAGAGTTACTTTAATGCGGCAGCACCACTGACAATTTCAGTTAATTCTTGAGTTATAGCCGCTTGACGGGCTCGATTATAATGAAGTGTTAGATTTTCAATGATTTCCATTGCATTATCAGTTGCACTCTTCATTGCTGTCATTCGTGCTGCATGTTCACTGGTTTTAGCATTTAAGATAAAACCATATATCATATTTTGAATATATATTGGCATCAAAACGTTTAATACTTGTTGTGGTGAAGGTTCAAACTCGTATAATATTTGCCTTTTATCACCTTCAATTGTATCAATCGGTAATATCTTTTCAGCTGTTATATCCTGTCTGATGGTATTAATATATTTATTGTAATAAATAATAATTTCATCTACTTCTTCTAAGATATACATATCAATCATTTTTTGGATTAGTTCTACAATATCAATAAATTGGATATCATCACGAATATTAATGATATTCTTATTTATAATGTTAACATCCTGTGCTTGAAAGTAATAGTAACCCTTGCTTCCTATAATACCTAGATAATAATCATCATTAGTCTTATATTTTTCTTTTACATCTTTAAGAAATTGCCGAAATAAGTTATTATTATAACCTCCAGCTAAACCGCGGTCAGATGTAATCAGTAAATATCCTGTTTTCTTTACTTCGCGTTTTTCAAGCATTTTATGTTGTAAATCTAAATTAGAATTTAGGATTTGGGCAATCGTGTCCTGTAAATTTTTCATAAACGGACGATAATCACGCATCTTTTTTTCAGCTCTCCGTAACTTTGAAGCTGATACCATATTCATAGCTTTGGTAATTTGAGATGTTTTTCTTGTTGCCTCAATTTTATTTTTAATATCGCGAGCTGTTCCACTAGCCATTTATTTCACCATCCTTTATGGTGTTAACTTATAAATTGTGATTTGAATTCCGTAATTAATTTATCCATTTTTTCTTGATCTGGTAACTTTTTTGTCGTATTAATTTCTATTACTATTTCTTGACCTAGTTCATCTTTATCTAAATAATAATACAATTCCTTTTCAAATTTTCTAATATCTTCTACATCAACACTATCTAAATAACCATGTGTTAGTGCGTACAAAATACAAGTTTGTTTCGCAACAGGAATCGTTTCATGTAAATCCTGTTTAAGAACTTCTACTGTTCTAATACCTCGATCAAGTTTCGCTTTTGTTGTAGGATCTAAGTCAGAACCAAATTGAGCAAAAGCTTCTAATTCCCTATACGTTGCTAAATCTAAACGTAATGAGCCAGATACTTTTTTAATAGCATTAATTTGTGCTGCACCACCCACTCTTGATACCGATAAACCTGCATTAATAGCTGGGCGAATACCTGAATAAAACAAATTAGCTTGTAAAAAGATTTGACCATCAGTAATTGAAATAACATTTGTTGGTATATAAGCTGTAATATCTCCTGCTTGAGTTTCAATTATCGGTAAGGCTGTAATTGAACCACCACCAAGCTCATCATTTAATTTAGCTGCACGTTCTAGTAAACGTGAATGCAAATAGAAAACATCGCCTGGAAACGCCTCTCGTCCTGGTGGACGGTGTAGTAATAATGATAATTCACGATATGCAATAGCATGTTTTGTTAAATCATCATAGATAATTAAAACATCTTTACCATCATACATAAATTCTTCTGCCATCGTTACTCCAGCGTATGGAGCCAAATATAACAGTGGTGCTGGGTCCGAGGCTGAAGCTGAGACAACTATTGAATAAGACAGTGCATCATGTTTTCTTAAGGTCTCGACTACTCCAACTACAGTTGATTCTTTTTGACCAATAGCAACATAGATGCAAATACAATCTTGGTCTTTCTGATTTAAGATTGTATCAATTGCAAGCGATGATTTACCTGTTTGACGGTCACCAATAATTAATTCTCTTTGCCCTCTACCAATAGGAACAAGTGAATCAATACTTTTAATCCCTGTTTGTAATGGTTGATGGACAGATTTTCGCGCCATAACTCCAGATGCTTTTCTTTCAATTACTCTTCTGTTTTTACTATTAATTGGTTCACTTCCATCTAAAGGTTGTCCTAAAGGATTTACTACTCTCCCTAGTAACTCAGGACCAACTGGTACTTCTAAAATCCTTTTTGTTCTTTTAACGATGTCTCCTTCTTTAACAAGCCTTGTACTTCCTAATAAAATTGCACCGACATAACCAGACTCTAAGTTTTGGACCATTCCGTATATCTCATTAGGAAAAATCAATAACTCACCAGACATTGCATTATCTAATCCGTGAACAAGAGCAATACCATCACCAACTCTAATAACCGTACCGGTTTCAGATGTATCTAATTTCGCTTCATAATTTTTAATCTGTTCTTTTATAAGAGCACTTATTTCTTCTGGTCTAATTGCCACGATTTTCACCTACCTTGTTTAAGTATGTTTCAAAATATGTGATTTTAAGCTTTGAAATTGATTTTTTATTGTATAATCAAAAACTTGATTATTAATTATTAAAAGCATACCACCAATTACTGATGGATCAATTACATTGTTAACTTCAATTTTATGGCGATACTTTTTTGATAATTTACCTTTTAAAGCCTCAATTTGTTCATCTGTTAAAGGTATCGAAGTCTTCGCTATTACTGATAAAACATTATTATAATCATTGAACAATTTAGTAAATCCTTCATTAATAAATTTTATATCAGCAATGCGGTCATTTTCTATTAAAACATAGAAAAAGTGTAACAAAATACGCTCTATACTTTTAAAGGTATCTTTAATAATACCTTTTTTATGTTCCTTATCAAATTGTGGATGTGATAATAATTTAATGAAAGTTTTATTATCTAGATAAGCCTTCACACAAATTTTTAACTCATCATTAATAACGTCAACTTTTTGTTTTTCTAATGCTAAATCAAATAAGGCAATAGCATATTCACTTGCAAAGTCATTACCCATAAGCTATTCCCCTACCTCATTAATGAATTTATCAATAAGCTGTCGATTCTTATTATTATCAAAATTATCTTGTACTATTTTTTCAGCAGCTGAAAAAGCAATATCAACTAACTGATTCTTAAGTTGTGCTTCCATACTTGTTCGCTCTTTTTCCATTGACTGATGAGCTGTTTCAATAATAAAAGCTGCTTCCTTTTCTGCTTCATGGATAATATTTTCACGCACATCTTCAGCTTGTTTTTTGGCATTATCAATAAGTTTTATCGATTCTGATTTAATATTTGCTAACTCTTCATCGCTAATCGCCTTATTCACTTTAGCTTCTTCATTTAAAGTTCTTGCACTTTCTAATTCACCAACAATAACCTCTTTTCTTTTAGCAAGAAAAGCTTGCATCGGTTTCCATACCTTACTTTTCAAAAAAAAGAATAAGACAATTGTTGAAATAAGTTGTGCAAAAAAAGATATTGGATTAGGTATTAATCCACTATTAACAATTTCATCTAAAACTTCTTTCATAAATTTTGGCCTCCTTTACTAATTTATGAGGCTAATCCTCGAATACTAAGCAGCAACAAATATTAATATTAAAGCAATAATTAATGAATATAAACCAGTTGTTTCAGCAACACCTTGTCCAAGTAACATCATTGTTCTTATTTGCCCTGCTGCTTCTGGTTGTTTTCCAACAGCTTCAGCAGCTTTTCCGGCAGCATAACCTTGTCCAATTGCTGGTCCAATTCCTGCGATCATCGCAATTCCTGCTCCAAGGTAAGCATAAGCACTATTATCAATATTGCTTGTAGCTTGCAAAATTAAATTTGAATTGTTAATTAAATTTGTAAATAAATCTAACATTTAAATTCCTCCTATTATAATATAATAAATAATTTTTAATCAGTAGCATTCGATAAGAACACTGATGATAATAAAATAAAGACAAAAGTCTGAATAAATCCTGAGAATAAGTCAAAGTAGATATGCATTAACGGAACAACAAAGGTAAATCCTGTTAACAATTCAATAATTGGTGAAAGCAATCCTAAAGCAGTATACACTAATGACATAACTACTACTCCACTCAATATATTACCGAAAAGTCGCACCGATAGTGATATCGGCAGTGCTAATTCCCCAACGATATTTATTGGAGTTAACAATATCGGTTTAAATAAATCAGTAAAATGCTCCTTGCCTTTAAACTTAACACCATAATATCTAATCATAAAGAATGTTGTTAAACCAAAGGTAAAAGTAACACTAATACTTGATGTAGGTGGGGTAAAACCAAATAATCCAATCGTATTAGCGGCGAATAAATAAATTGCTAGAAATCCGATATACGGCGATACTCGCTTTAGCTTTTCACCTAGCATATCGACAGTAAAATTATCAATCATTGTAACAAGCATTTCTGTTAACAGGAGTATGCCTTTAGGTTTCTTTAGCGGATCAGCTTTCTTTAATTTCCGATTAATAATAAAGAATAATATTAACAATCCGATTGTCAATATTATTATCGAGACAACATGGGATGTCACATTCCAATTTATTAGATCTTTTGCCAATATATTTGTCTTAAACAAGAAGTCTCCTCCTTTCTACTCTCAATCCTTTTTCAAATAAGAATAGATATACATTGCAATCCTTACTGTAAAATAGCCACCTAGCACAAAAAAGGGGTTTAACTTTTCATTTTTAAATGCGATAAATAAAACAAATCCATAGATAAAAAAGCGAATAATATAATTCGACACAGCTCTAGATATACCTTTGCTATCTCCAGATATTAAAGCAATATTTTTTTTCAGTAAATTAAATGTAAACAGATTAACCATCGCACCTAAGAAATAACTTAGGGGCCAAGAATACCAATAATCTGGAAACTTATACCATCCACCAAAATAGAAAATTAAACTTGCTATCGTAACAATGCTTGTGATAATGATAATAATAGCCCAAGCATAAAAGACTATTTTAGAAAATGCTTTATCAAACTCTTGATTATGATTTGTCATTTTTTGAACTCCCTTTTTTATCCCGCCTAGTTGCAGAAACATAAAGATTACGATAAGCAGCTGCAATCCCTAATAAAGATAAAATCACAATAAATAAAGGTTTAGTATTTAGATAATTATCAATATACCAGCCTCCTAAAATTCCAATACCAATTAATAATACAATCGTTATTACAAACGAAACTATCATATTATAATCGCTAGCAATTTCCTTTGTCTTTTTTGAGGCTGAATTAGATTTATTATCAATGTACTTTTCCTTTAATTCTTCATATGTATACTTTGTTTGCTTATTTTTATTATTTTGTTCCAAAAATTCGATCCCCACAGTCACCTAGTCCAGGAATAATATAACCCTTCTCATTTAGTTTTTCATCTAAAGCAGCAATATATACAGGAACATCAGGATGATTTTCTCTTAATTCTTTTACTCCTTCTGGAGCTGCAACTAAACAGACAAATTTAATATTTCGGGCATTTCGCTTTTTAACCATATCAATGGCATTTACAGCAGAGCCCCCTGTAGCTAGCATTGGATCAACAATAATTACTAATCGTTCATCCATTTTATTAGGAAACTTCGCAAAATACTCAACCGGTTTAAGAGTTGCTTCGTCACGATATAAACCAATATGCCCCACTCTTGCTGATGGTAACATCTGTAAAATACCATCAACCATTCCTAAACCAGCACGTAAAATTGGACATATTACCAGCTTTTCACCAGTTATCTGCCTAGCTATCATTGATGCTACAGGAGTCTCTATTTTGACATCCTCTAATTCCAAATCGCGAGTAATTTCATAGACCATTAAACCACCAATCTCATTTACAATCTTACGAAACTCATTTGTTCCTGTTTCTTTTTTTCGTATTTGCGTTAACTTATGGGTTATTAGGGGATGGTCAATTACTATTACCATCTGATCATCGATTATACTTCGCATTTGTATGTCTCCTTTCTTAGTAGACAACATATAGATTTTATCAAAACTTACCAGAAAATGCCACTACTTTTATGCTTAAATTTTTATTCACATAGATATAACGGATATTTTTCTGTTAATTTTCTTACGCGTGCTTTTTGCTTTGTTAGATTATTATTTTCTTCCTTATTTTTTAACGTTTCATAAAATATATCCGCAATTTCTTCCATATCAGATATTGTAAATCCACGTGTTGTAAGAGCTGGAGTACCAATGCGAATTCCACTTGTCACAAATGGTTTTTCATTATCAAATGGAATCATATTTTTATTTGTTGTAATTCCAACTTCATCAAGTAGATGCTCTGCATCTTTACCAGTAACATTAAATTTATGCTTAACATCAAGTAAAATCATGTGATTATCAGTTCCACCTGATACAACCCTAAAGCCTTTATTTACTAACGCTTCCGCTAATTTATGAGCATTATTTTTAACCTTAAGCATATATTCTTTGTACTCCGGTTGCAATGCTTCATAAAAAGCAACAGCTTTTGCAGCTATTATATGCATTAATGGTCCGCCTTGCATTCCTGGAAAAACATTTCTATCCAGAGCCTTCGCAAATTTTTCTTTACATAAGACGATACCTCCACGAGGACCTCTTAATGTTTTATGGGTTGTAGATGTTACAAAGTCAGCATATGGGATTGGGTTCATATGTAAGTTTGCTGCTACTAAACCAGCAATATGTGCCATATCAACCATAAAATAAGCTCCAATTTCATCAGCAATGTCACGAAACTTCTCAAAATCAATTTCTCGTGGATAAGCGCTCGCACCAGCCACAATCAGTTTTGGCCTTGTCGCAACTGCAATTTCCCTGACATTTTCGTAATCTATTGTTTCAGTATCCTTAGATACTCCATAACTAACAAATTTATAACTTTTGCCTGAAAAGTTTAGTGGATGACCATGTGTTAAATGTCCTCCATGAGCAAGGTCCATACCTAAAACGGTATCCCCGTGCTCTAAAATAGACATATAAGCTGCCATATTAGCCTGTGAACCAGAATGTGGTTGAACATTAACGTGTTCAGCTGAAAATAGTTCTTTTAAGCGGTCTCTTGCAATGTTTTCAATAACATCAACATTTACACAACCACCATAATAACGTTTACCTGGATACCCCTCAGCATACTTATTTGTCAATATCGAACCTTGTGCTTCTAAAACGGCTTTAGAAACAAAATTTTCAGAAGCAATCATCTCCAAATTATTACGTTGCCTTGCTAACTCCTTTTGTACATACTCATAAACTAAAGGATCCTTTTTTTCTAAATAACTCATAATTATTCCTCCATATTATTAATTAAATTCTCATAAGCGGTAATTTTCCCTATTCTTTTTTCGTGTTTACCGTATGTAAAATCTGTCCTCAACCAGATTTCAACGATTTCCTTAGCTATTTCTTGACCTATTACTCTCCCTCCTAGACATAATATATTAGTATTATTATGTTCCCTTGTCATTCTTGCTGAATAGATATTTTCAACAAGTGCTGCTCTTATTCCTTTTACTTTGTTGCTTGCAATACACATTCCTATTCCGGTACCACAAATTAAAATGCCTCTATCAAAATTTCCTTTTGCGACATTCTCACTTACTAAAATCGCATAATCGGAATAATCACAACTTTCTAAGTCATACGTTCCAAAATCTTTATAATCAATTTTCTTTTCCTCTAGTAACTCAATTACAATTTTCTTTAAATCATAACCAGCATGGTCACTACCAATTGCTACCTTCATTTTTTTCACCTCAATTTATATTATCGTTGTAATTATAACATATTAATCATGTTTTATTAACCATTTAGACAAATTTTTCTCGTCTTTAAAGCCTGAATAAAAATCATCAATTATTTTTTCCAAATTTTTTAATTCTAGTAATTTGTTTTCTAATAAATGATGATCAATTTTTTTAAACAAAGGTTTATTTAAAAAAGACTTACGCTTTCTTTGATACAAAACTACATCATTATGAACACTAAGTTGAAGAACATTACCCGATATTTTATAAAGGTAATGTTTTCCCAAATTTGTTGGGAATAAATCCTTAATACCTCCATTAGGAATAACTACAATATTCCCTTTAAAATGAACTATTTTATTACCACGATAATTAATTGAATATATTTTTGTATAAAATACATGGTAATCAATATTTTCTTTTTTAATAATAAAATAATGATTAATATGATATTTACAATCTGGATTAAATGTTTTCATATTCATAAGTATTTTAAGTGCATCACTGTTATGATTCCTTTTATACAAATAATTTTTATTAAAAATCTTTGATAAAAATTGCTCTAAATATAAGCTTTCATACTTTTCCCCAATCGTTACTTCAACAACAACCAATAATATTACACTCAAAATACACGTATCAACTATAGCTAGGACATAAAACCATTTATTAAAGAAGAAAAGATTTATTGAAATTAATCCACCACAAAATGTAATTATCAACAGTAAGAAGAGATAATTTCGTAAAATTCGGATTCGATTAACAGCTTTCATAGTATTCACCCTTTAATTAGATATCTATATTATTATATAAAGTTCCCTTAGACTGGTGAACAACAAAAAGACACCAAACATAATAGTTTATGTTTGATGTCTCATATTTACATTAAACAAGTAATATAATTAGCAATAGTGTCATTTAAAGAAAATGTTTCTTTCAAACTAATTTGCTGGATCCTTACAATGATATCTTTTAGCTCATAACCTTTTTCTACCATTTCAAGTACATTGTTTACAATTAACTGTTTGTTTTGATTTTTATAATTAAGTAAGTAAGTATAAATTCTTGCTTCATTTCTTTTTCTTGAATGATTTAACGCTTTATTAACTAAATAATCATCAATATTAAGGTAATCATAACTTAAAAATAAACAGAATATTTCTTTATAGTTAGATGCGATTAGTTTATAAAAATCTTTAAATGTAATTTCATTTTCAATATCATTAAGTAAAGTATTAGCTTTATTAGTCGAGATATTCGCAATTATACCATGATAACGATCAAGAAGGTAAATATCATAATTTTGAGAACAGAACTCACTTTTAAATTTACAGTTAAAGTCTAAGATAACAGCTGTCCTTTCCAAATAATCACTCCTTTTCTTGTTCATTATTTTTAATCTCATTATATTTTTTCAATAAGTCAACTACTTCTTTTTGTGAGATATTAGTATAACCTAATTCTGCCAATGATTTTTTTAGTGCTTCTAGATCAATCACATCATGTTTTTTAATACTATTGACAAATTTATCATATTTTTCCTTATATTGGGAAAAATCTAAATTAGGTTCTTCAAAAACTTCGTATAGTAAAGCTTCACGACTTTTGTTAATATCAGTATTAAAGCGAGGATCATCAAAATCAATCAATAAATATTTCTTTCCAATATAACTTAATAATGATAGATATACTTCTTCCTTTGTTAAATTTTCCATAAATATCGCAAACGCTTCTAACAAATCATCATCTAATTTAACAAGGTGTTGAAAGTAATCGACAATTTTAAACAATTCAATTTTCTTTTCATGTTTAATATTAAATAAATTCTCGATGCTATCTTTAGTGGACTTAACGATTCCCATTCGCTTTTTTATAACACGTGCATTGCGAGTAAAACCATCTTGATAAATCTCATCACGAGCTTTACATTCAAATAAAAATAAAATATTTTCCATGTATTTTGCAGGAATTTGGGGTTCATCTAAAGTTTCGTCTAAATAAGTATTTAAATACTGCCGAGATATACCTAAATAATCAGCTAATTCTTGTTGAGTAATGCCAATTTTTTTTAAAACTTCGCGAAAATTGGTACTCATTAAACCACCTACTTATAATGTAATCCTATTTACATTAATTATATCAATAATATAGTTTATGTCAACTTATTGACAATAACTTTATTTAATTAAATTTTGATAAATTATAGTATATTACTATTTTTTTAATTGTTGTTTTGCATTATTCATGTTAGAATCATTATTGAAAATATATTAAGGAGGCTATTTATGAATTTAGTACCAACTGTAATTGAACAAACTGGAAAAGGTGAGCGAGCCTATGATATTTATTCCCGATTGTTAAAAGACAGAATTATATTATTAAGTGGTGAAATTACCGATCAAACTGCTAATAGCATTATTGCTCAATTACTATTCCTTGAAAATGAAGACCCAGAAAAAGATATTCAGTTATATATTAATAGTCCAGGAGGTGTAATAACCTCAGGAATGGCAATTTTTGATACTATGGAATATATAAAATCTGATGTTTGTACGATTTGTGTGGGAATGGCAGCTTCTATGGCAGCATTTATTCTCGCTTGTGGTAAAAAAGGTAAACGCATGGCGCTACCAAATAGTGAAATTATGATACATCAACCATTAGGCGGTGTACAAGGGCAAGCAACTGAAATTAGAATTGCAGCTGAAAGAATAATTAAAATAAAGGACCGGATTAATCTGATCTTATCTGAAAAAACTAATCAACCAATTGCCACTATTGAACACGATACAGAGCGAGATCACTTTATGTTTGCTGATGAAGCTTTACAATATGGTATTATTGATAAAATTATTACTAATAAGTAAAAAAATAAACGGAGATTCCGTTTATTTTTTTATCTAACTTTTATTTTATATGTCACACTATTTAATATTTCTACATTATTATCCGTTGCCTTGTATTTTCTCATTGCTCTTTTCACCGTA
Organism: uncultured Haloplasmataceae bacterium; assembly: GCA_937919135.1. GTDB lineage: Bacteria > Bacillota_I > Bacilli_A > Haloplasmatales > Haloplasmataceae > CALFRW01. The sequence goes on along the minus strand of CALFRW010000016.1, from coordinate 6,483 downwards.
ATAACTTGATGTAAATATTTGCTTAGTTGATAGATGTTAAATGCCAGTATACCAATAATTAGACCTGAAAATATCCTTGATTTTTGAATATAATAATTACCAATATAAACACGTTCATCTAATGTAAAATAATTTAAAAAACCCTTTTCTATAATAACAAACATTATTGAAAACAATGCTAAATAAATAATATATTTAGCAGACCGATAAAAAATCTCCTTAAAATTTAACCACCGATTTAATGGCTTCCGATTAATAATCCCCTTTTTATAAGCTACTACAAGAGCTGTTAAAATTCTCCTATTATACTTACGCATTTAATTTCCTCCACTTCTATAACCATTCTATCATATACAGATTAAGATGTTAACGCTAAGAAAATATTACCAAGGATAGTTAACTTAATTTACCTTTAACAGATAAATTATTTAGATCTAGTAAATTATTATTATAAGTATCAATTTTGGCATTACTAATACTATACCTTTTTAATGCAATGTTTATCAAATCATCAATTAATTTACGATATTCTTTTCCTTTAGGAGTCCATAAATAAAACGCTAAAGACCCTGGTATCGAATTAACTTCATTTAAATACAATTTTTGTAAGACACTATCATATAAGTAATCAATTCGTATAACCCCACTCCCCCCTACAATTTTAATAATTCTTAATGATAAACTTTCGATTTCTTTTTTTAAGTCCTCACTAATATTGGCTGGTAATTCACGACTTGTATTCTCTATACCCTTTGTATTTTTAGCTCCCCGCAAATACTTATCTTGATAACTTAAGATTTCATCAATTTGGAACACTCTTTCAATTGCTGAGGTTTCATAATGATAGTAATCACCTAATACTGAACAGTTTAGTTCGATTAAGTTCTCTACATACTTTTCAACAATAATCTCTGTATCATATTCTATCGCAGTTACAATTGCCTTATGTAATTGTTCCTGATTGTCACATTTACAAATTCCAATACTTGATCCTAATGAAGCAGGTTTAACGATTAGCGGATAACCATGTTTTTCACAGGCAGAAATGATATCACTTTGTTTAAGATAATAATCTTCATCGTAAAAACCGATATATGGTACTATGGGTACATCATGATAAGCAAATAAAGCTTTTGATTTCCATTTATTTTGAAATAGCGAAGCTGATAGGATTGAGCTACCTACAAACGGAATATTTAATAACGTAAAATATGCTGACAATGTACCATCCTCACATCCTGAACCGTGTACTACCAAGAATATTAAATCGATATCCGTTAATTGTTTTAGTCTATTTTTTCTCTGGACAAACAATTTGATTTTTTCACCGTTTTTTATAAAAATTAATCTTTGTGAAATACTTACGACATTATTTAAGTCTTTAAAAAAATCGATCCTTTTCATATCCGAGTGATATAAAAATTCGTTTGCTTTTGATAAATAAATTGGAATCGGATTATATTTTAAACAATTCATATTCTCAATCATTTGCAAAGCCGAAATTATTGACACTTCATGTTCAACTGACCTTCCACCAAAAACGACACCAACATTTAACCTCAATTATATCCCTCCCTAAATTTCACTATAATTATCAGGTAAATCATTTTCAATTAGCAATGTAAAATTCTCTTTAAACGTATCAAGGATATATTTAAACCCTTCATTATAACTATTTGTCACTAAGATTTTTTCTTGTGGATAATTCACATCTTCCAAAGCTTCATATAGTTTATAAGTTTGTTTTACCCCTACTAAAACAACAAAATCACATATTTTAGCTATTTTTTCTCCTAAATAGTAATTATAATTATCCTGATCAATACCTAACTCTATCAACCCTGGTGTAATAATTATTCTAATATTATGGAAATGATTAAGGATATCTAGCGCATTACATGCACCCTCATAATTAGCATTAAAGGAGTCATCTATTATACTATAGTTTTCAAAAGCTTTTAATTCTAAGCGATGTTCTATCGGTTTTAATAAGCTAACAGTATTAATAATCTTATTTACATTCATAGCTAAATAATCAGCTAAAGCAACTCCCGCTAATATATTACTGATATTATGTTTTCCTAATAATTTTGTGGTAAATAAATACTTCTCCTGATTAGGAAACTTAATTTCAAATCTGGAACCATCTTTTCCATAATAAATATTAAAACCATGATAATCAACATTCTTATTTTCAATACCATAAGTTAACACCTTAATACCACTTTTTAATTGATAATCTCTAATATAAAGATTGTCGTAGTTTAAAATTGCTAAACCATCATTAGGTAAACTTTCGATTAATTCAAATTTTGTCTTGATGATATTTTTTATATTACCAAAGGTTTCAAGGTGTTGTGGACCAATTGATGTCAAAACGCCAATTTTCGGGAACACAATTTCTGTTAATTCCTTAATTTCACCTACTCTTCTGGCACCCATTTCACAAACAAAATAATCATCAATATTTTTAAGATATCGGTTTACACTTAATGTTATGCCCATTGGCGTATTATATGACTCTGGTGTAACACATACGTTCGCAGCCCTTTTTAATATATTTCCGATAATGAATTTTGTTGAGGTTTTTCCAAAACTACCCGTAATACCAATGACACTTAAACGGTTGTTTTCTAAGATTTTGGACATTGCTTGATTGATAAATTTATTTTGAATTAGTTTTTCTAATGGATAAGCTAAAAAGTGAGCGATAATAACTAAATCAAAAACAAGAAAGTTAATTATTAATAGATAAATAAAACTTATCTCTGATAATTGATAATGATAATTTAATAAACCAAAGGTAATAAAATAAAGTAGTAACATTAATATAAATACACATGCAAATAAACGTTTCATCCGTTTTGTAAAATTAAATTTGTTTTTTTCTGGTTGATATTTAATAAATGGTAAGGAAATAATTCCTAATAGCATTTCAAAATAAAGCAGATATTTAAAACTTATAAGTAAAACCAAAATAAGTGACAAGATTGAAATAACTAATGGAATTAATAACTTTTTATTTGTCTTATTGATATAATACCAATCAAGTAAGCTTCCAATTTGGTAATGTACTAACTGATATATATATACACTATAGAGAAATCTTCTAACAAATATATAAAGATAAATCCCCGTAGTAACAATAAACCAAACATTCATATAAATCCCTCCAAACCCTTATTTTTCAGGTGTTAAAAAAACATCCAATACAGATAAAAATAAATAATTATTATCCAAAAATGAATAATGACCTCCCTTTTCAAGCTTTACAATCCCAGCATCATACAAATGTTCTTTCATCAAGTATGCATCACTTATTGGTGTCACATCATCTTCTGTACCCCAAATTAATAAAGTTGGACATAATATTTGATATAGATCTTTTCTTAAATCTTCATTTACTACTTTAACTAAGACTTTTTTCATGGTATCATCCGCATTTTTATAATCGCTTGAACCAAATTTTTTTAACACCTGTTCCTTATAGAGCTTTAATAACGGTAAAGAAAAAAGCCTTCTTAAAAACTTGAAAGTATATACTCTTAAATAATATGAAAACTTCTTTTTAGGAACAATACCAGCACTATCAACTAAAATAAGCTTTTTTACTCCCTTATATATAGCTGTATATTTTATCGCAACCCTTCCTCCAAATGAATGGCCAAGAATTATCGGATCCTTTATTTCAAAATATTCAATGATTCCCCTTACAATATTAGCATAATCCATGGTATTAAATACCGCATTTGGTTTATCACTTAATCCAAATCCCGGTAAATCAATATTATAGACAGTAAAAGCATTCATTAAATGATTATTTACATCAGCAAATATTTTAGTACTCTGCCCCCACCCAGGTAAAAGAATTATCGAACTTCTACCATTCCCACTTTTTTCAACATTAATATTTAATTGTTGAACTTTAATCATTGTCATCACCTACACTCACTTAAGTATATTCATATTTTAATTTTTTTTGACAAACAAAATAAAAAAGCGAGTAAAACCCGCTTAAACTAAACTTTTTATAACCTCTACAATTTCGGAAACATACTTTTCACATTCAGTTTCTGTTTCTGCTTCTACCATTACTCTAATTAATGACTCCGTACCAGAAGCTCTTACTAATACTCTCCCATTATTAACTAATTTATCTTCCACTTGTTTTATTTTATTAAGTAGCTGTTCATCTGACAAAACCTTCTCTTTATTATTTACCTTAATATTTTTAAGAATTTGTGGGTAATTCTTGATCTCCTTTGTTGCTTCAGATAAAGTACTATTACTTTCTACTAAACAATTAATAAGTTGCACAGCAGTAAGTAAACCATCACCTGTTGAGCTATAGTCTAAACAAATAATGTGTCCTGATTGTTCACCGCCAAGATTATATCCACTACTAAGCATTTCCTCAAGAACATAACGGTCCCCAACTTGAGTCTTTACTGATTTTATTCCTATAGCTTCTAATGCCTTATAATAACCAATATTACTCATCACAGTTGATACAATCGTTTCATTTTTTAATAATCCTAGCTGCTTCATATGCTTACCTAGAACATATAAAATGAAATCACCATTTACCACTTGCCCTTTTTCATCAACCGCAATTAATCTATCCCCATCTCCATCAAAAGCTATACCAATATCAGCTTGCTTTTCCAAAACAAATTTTTGTAAAGTTTCAATGTACATAGAACCACAATTGACATTAATATTAGTTCCATCAGGGTTATTATTTATCAGCATAACCTCTGCACCCAAATTAACAAATAAATGCGGGGCTAGAAAAGATGTTCCTCCGTTAGCACAATCAATCGCAATTTTAATGTTTTCAAAGGTATTACTAATCGTTTTTTGAAGATATGATAAATATTTATGCTGACCTTCAAAATAATTCTCAACAACGCCAATTTTATCATTTACTGATCTTTCTAATGTATCTGGTAAATCAATCATTTCTTCAATCTTATTTTCAAGATCATCCTTTAGTTTATAACCATCACAACCAAACACTTTGATTCCATTATCCTGATAAGGGTTATGTGATGCTGAAATCATCACACCTGCTTGAGCATTTAAAGACTTTGTTAAAAATGCTACCGCAGGCGTTGAAACAACACCTAAGCGCATAACATTAGCACCTACTGAAAGTAATCCTGAAACTAAAGCATATTCTAGTAATTCGCCTGATATTCTTGTATCTCTTCCAATTAAAATATTAATTTTTTCTTCGTTATTATTTAAAACACTTCCTAAGACTCTACCTAATTTAAACGTAAATTCAGGAGTTAATGTTTTATTCGCGATACCCCTAATACCATCTGTGCCAAAATATTTTTTCATTAACTTTTCCTCCTATTTAACTATTAATTATAAATGTAAATGTAAATAATAATAGTTATTAGTAATGCTATCACTTTCAAATATATCGTTTTACTGAAGTAAAGATTCAAATTATCTTCGATTCTTTCAATATTGATTACTTTATTAACATATTTTCCAGGTATAAAAATTGAAAATACAATATAAAACAAATATAAAACAAAGATTATCGGTAATTTAATAATATTTAACACTACAGAGACTTGATTTTCTTCCATGTTGACCTCCTATTCCTTAACTGTCCGTGAGATAATATATTTATCTAGGTACAACTTAAAACTTTCTTTTGTAATGCCAAAGTCTAATTTACCATTAAATGCAATTGATATGTTCCCTGTTTCTTCAGAAACAACAATAGTTAATGCGTCAGTCAATTCACTAAGCCCTAAAGCAGCACGATGTCTCGTGCCTACCTTAGGCGGCAATTTATCTTCATTTTTACAATTTGGTAATACTGCACGAGCGCACAAAATCATATCACCACGAATAATAACAGCACCATCATGAACTGGAGTACTAGGAATGAAGATTGTAGTTAGCACCTCACTTGATACACGAATAAAATAAGGAGTGGCATCTCTTACAAAATCTTCTAATGATTCGTTTCTTTCGATGGCAATTAAAGCTCCTATTCTTCTCTTAGATAAATACTCTGTTGTCTTTACCAATTCTTCGATAATATAATCTTTTCCAACCTTTTCAACATTACCCTTTTTATTGTTGGCATAAGTCCTACCAACACGCTCTAAAATCATTCTTAATTCTGGGGTTAAAATAATCGCAATTAATAATAACCAGTTATCAAAAATATATTCATAAAATTTAAGGATATACGGTAAATTAAATAAATATGAGAACAAGTATATAATTAAAAAATATATTAACCCTTTAAAAATATTAACGATACGAGATGAAAATGTTAGTACTTTTAAAGAACAATATATAATTAGAAAAACAAAGAAAAAATCTAGTGCACTTTTGAATGCATCATAAAGCGTTGATAACATAGTTCATTTCACCACCATAGTTATTATACAATCATTATAACATAAATCAAATTATAAAATATATAATTTATTATTAATTATTATAACC
>CALFRW010000015.1 GCA_937919135.1 uncultured Haloplasmataceae bacterium | reverse complement strand
GAACATATATCTAAAAGTAATGGTGCAAAATATTTATCTCGTGTTAGCGCTAAATCAACAGTATTTTGCGCTATTAAACATAAAGCAATTAGTTCTTTTTCGTAGTTTCCGAAATGTATAAGGGATTGTTCATACATACTCTGATTAATTATACCCTTACAATCCGTTTTCTTAATATAACCTACATGTACAATCTCATCCAACCTTAACAACAATTCTCCCTCAGTGAAAGTATAATAATCAGGTTCATTACTATGTTCATGTTTAACATTCATGAATTTAAATGAATTGTTAATATATCCTTTATATATTACCGCATGTTTAACATTATTAAGTTTTAACCCAATAATACAATCATTTACATTATGTTTAAGATAATTAATAATTTCATTTTTAGATATTATATCTTCCACAAAAGAAAATCCAATCTGATTTAAATATAAATCAAACCATTCTTTACCCTGTAACATGGGACCAGCCATATATTTATCTAACTCATCATTATAACTAAATAAATATGGTAAATTCATTTCAAGCGCTATATCCCTATCTGTTTTATCAATACCATAAAATTCTAATAAATTGGCTAAACATGCATAAGAACATGAGCGATTATATGTCATATATTTCATTTTTTTATCCACCCAATCATTTATATTAAAATACCTTAATTAACATATTAGATACAACTTAAAAAAGTTACGACACAAAATACATATAAGATTACAATCCACGCACCCGCATGGGGTGCGACTTTAGAATGTGTTAGATTAATGGGGTTCGATGATATTTCAATCCACGCACCCGCATGGGGTGCGACCATATTTATCAAATTCGACCGGGTCTAAATATTTATTTCAATCCACGCACCCGCATGGGGTGCGACTAAACTGCCAATCGTTTGAATAACTAAGGGAAAGATTTCAATCCACGCACCCGCATGGGGTGCGACTAGTAGCTTTGTCGTATTCTAGATGATTAGCTGCATTTCAATCCACGCACC
>CALFRW010000014.1 GCA_937919135.1 uncultured Haloplasmataceae bacterium | reverse complement strand
TATCACCGATTACATTAAGGTAGGTGGTTTAGGCAGTGCCTTTGTTAATTCAGGATTATTAACACTGATATTTGTTTTTATCCTTTGGAGAATGGATGTAAAACTTTATGGAATAAGTTTTGCGGCATTATTGTCAATTACTGGTTTTGCCTTTTTTGGAAAAAACCTTTTTAATGTTTGGTTTATTATCATTGGTGTTTATTTATATGCAAAAGTGAAAAAAGAGAAATTCTCGAAGTATATTTATATAGCTTTATTTGGGACAGCAATGTCCCCAATAAGCACAGAATTCATCTTTACTGATTATCTTCCAATGTATGTAGGGTTATTATTAGGTGTATTTTTAGGGATTTTTATTGGCTTTATTTTAACACCTGTATCAACACATTTACTAAAAGTTCACCAAGGTTATAATTTATATAATATTGGTTTTACAGCGGGATTAATCTCCACTGTCATTGTTTCTATAGCTTATTCATACGGATATAAATCAGAAACAAGGATGATTATTTCTAATAGTTATAATTTTGAAATCGGGATTTTGCTTTTTACTATATTTATGTTGTTAATAATTGTTGGCTATTTAGGTAACAACAAAAGCATTAAAAATTATTTTAAACTTTGGAAATACCCAGGAAGATTAGTCACTGATTTTATTATTTTAGAAGGACTACCATTAACACTAATAAACATGGGATTATGTGGGATATTATCTACTATATATGTGTTAATTGTTGGCGGTGATTTATCAGGTCCAATAATTGGTGGAATACTAGTTATAGTCGGTTTTAGTGCACTTGGAAAACATCCACGAAATATTATTCCGATTTTTGTCGGAGTATCAATTGGAGCCCTAACTAAAATTTGGGATATTAATAATCCCTCAATTCTTTTAGCGGCGTTATTTGGTACTTCCTTAGCACCGATAGCTGGAGAATTTGGTTTTATTATTGGATCAATATCTGCCTTTATCCACTTATCAGTTACGATTAATGTCATTAATTTACATGGAGGGTTAAACCTTTATAATAATGGTTTTTCTGCGGGGTTAGTAGCTGCATTTATTATTCCTATTATTAGAGAATTTAGGAAGGAAGGTATAAATGAGATTTCATAAAAATAGAATTGTCAATATTGTTGAAGAACTATTGAATTATTTTTTTTCAATTGGTGTAAATGATATCCATATGGATATCATTGATAATGTGACAAAGTATGAAATTATCTTTATATGTAATATTAAAGATGTTGATATTTCAAAAATTGATTTATTATCAGAAAAATTAAACTTAGAAAAAGTAGAAGAAATTGAAGAATATTATTGGGGATTAACAGGAGAAAGTCAATTTGATAATCAACTAAGTTTAGTTGGGATGATGGTTGATGATTTTGAATTAAAAACTGTTAAAGATAATTTAAACTTGAAATTATATCGTCAGAAAAATTAATCTGGTATAGTTTATTTATATGTTTTGTATTATAATATAGTTATCTAATTAAAAATAAGGTGATATTTATGCGAAAAAAGTACTGGTTTATAGCACTTGGTTGTTTTATAATATTTTTATTAATAACGGTTAATTACTATTTAAATAAAGATTATCAAATTAATTATCTTCCTAAAAATAATATTACAGCTATTAACAGCGATAATAATAGCTATGAGGAAACATTACTACCAGTTGCTTATTATGAGTATGATAAAAGAATGGTCTACTGGGGATATATTAATCTTGATGGAGAAGTGGCAATTTCTTTAACATATAGTGATGCCTTAAATTTTGACGAAAATTATTTAGCGGTTATTAAAGTAATTAAAAATAAACGTGATTATTATGGGCTAATCAATACTAAAAATGAAACAGTTCTCGATACTAAATACAAAACAATTGAATATCTCGGAGAAGGTTTATATTTTTATGTTGAGGGCAGTAAAGCTTTTTTAGGCAAGTATGAAACAAATAAGCGTGAGTTTAGTGTTTTAAAAGAAGTTACTTACGATAAAGTAGGAAAGTTTAACGAAGGATATGCCTATGTTGTAAATGAAAAAAAGTTAGGATTTATCGATATTAATGGTGTGGAAGTAATACCATTAAATTATGATTATAAAAAAGATTTTAACTTTAACTTTTATCAAAATTATGCTTTTATATATAAAAATGGTAAAT
>CALFRW010000013.1 GCA_937919135.1 uncultured Haloplasmataceae bacterium | reverse complement strand
ATTAAAATAAGACCAAATGGTCTTATTTTTAAAATTCAATCGGTTTTACATCCTCTGGTACCGAGAACGGATTAGTTTTATTGATGCGATCAAAAAACAATATTCCATTAAGATGATCAATTTCGTGTTGAAATACAATCGCCATGTAATTACTTAATCTAAAAGTGTTTGAAACAACTGCACCGTCATCATTTAAAAGATGTGCTTTTACAGTAATTCTTCTTGGTCGAACGACAAAACCTTTGACTTCTCTGTCAACAGATAAACATCCTTCACCAGGGATTAAATATGTTTGTTCTGCAGAATGACTGATGATTTTAGGATTAATCAGCATATACTTATGAAGATTGTTGGATTCATCAAAAGCGTTAATAGCGACTAATCTCTTAGCGACATCAATTTGTGGGGCTGCAAGCCCAACTCCAGGGCGAAGATTATATTTTTCAGCAACTTCTTCATTTTGCGAATTTATCAGAAATTCAATCATCGAAAATAACAGTTCTTTATCCTGGTTTGATAGAGGAAGTTCAACTTCTTTTGCCGGTTTTTTAAGTGTCGGATGACCTTCTTTAATGATATCTTTCATTGTTAACATCTATATTCCTCCATAAATATTCTTTTACCATTATAGCAAATTATTAAAGAAAAGCAAAGTAAGTTGATTTTACCAATTACAACAAAAAGGAAGTTAATCACTTCCTTTTAAAACTTTAACAATGATATCCAGTAAAGCATGTGCAGCCAATAATTACTAAGAGAATAAACAATACCAGGATGAAAGCATATCCGAATCCTCCACCATATCCATAACCACTATAATTCATAAAATCCCTCCTGTATTTAAATTCCACTATAATATATGTAGTGGTTAAACATTTTGCATAGATAATTTACCCATAAAATTAACTTAAGAAAGGGAAGTAAACTTCCCTGAGCTTTATTTTTTTAAGGATCGGAAATTATTACTTAGCGTGGAAAGTAACAAGTACAGCCGATAATTACTAATAAGATAAATAGTACTAAAATTAATGCATATCCATAGCCATATCCGCGGCCGTAGCTAAATGTCGGTTCACAACATCCATATCCTGCACCATAACCAGCACCATATCCATATCCATAACCAGCACCACCGTAATACATGAACACCCCTCCTTAATGTATTTAGTCAATATTAATATATGGGATTAACCTCGTTTAGAGTGTGTATTTTTACTACTTTTTTTAATTTGGTTTCCCAACAATGACTAATAAAATAAATAAAACTAAGATAAGAGCATATAAGTAGCCTCTTCCGTAATCATATTGATAGGGATAATAATAAGGATACATAAAAGATTCCTCCTTACCTAAACACTTATCTTTATTTAATATATGTTCAAAACTTTAAATTGGTTATCTCTAAAGGAAAATTTCGGATAACATGCACCTTTTTATTAATATTTTATATTTTATTAATAGGAAGGTGTAAGGAGGTATTATATGGGAACTTCAATAGAACAATTTAAAGAATTTGTGAAAAGCTATCCAAGACTTAAGTATGAAGTAAGAGAGGGAAAACGTTCTTGGCAATCAATTTATGAAGAATGGACATTATTAGGTGATGATGGTAGTTGGGAAAGTTATAAGGGAAATCCAGAAGCTAAAGTAAGTAATGAAGGAAATGAGTTTTTAAACAGTGCTTTAAAATATGTTAAAAAACTAAATCCTGATGATATTACCAAAACAATTGGGACAGTACAAAAGGTATTAGGTATTGTCCAATCTTTTGGTGGTGGCAAACAAAATCAACAAAAAATAAATTATACACCGAGAAGAAGAATTGATCCACTCTTTAGAAGATTTGATGATTATGAGGACTAAAGCTGTAATGGATGATTTGTATAAAAACAATGATATATTGTTTTACTTGCGAACGCATCCTGAATGGTATAAAATATTACATCGGCACCCTAATAGTTACAAACAATTATTAAAAGTAGCTAAAGAGGAACTAAAGTTGACATTTAGTCATAAAGTTGATCGCTTTAAAAATCAAGTACAATTATTAAGCCTTATAAATGAATATATGAGAAAGTAATTTGTGAAAAAAATCATTTTGTGGTTTACTATGATTAAATAATAAGGTATAATAGACTTATGTAAAGTGTGGTGAAATAATTGAATTACTCAGAAGTAATTGATAAAACATATGAGCTAATAGATACGATAAAATCAAGTGAAATATATATAAATTACTTAAATTATGAAGATTTAGTACTTCATGACGATGAGGTAAAAAAGTTACTAGATACGTTTAATGAAATTAAAACTAGCTTTAATGATGCATATCAATATAAAGCTTTTTATCCTGACTTTAATGAGTTAAAAACAAAATATCAACAAGCTAAAATAGCACTAATGAGCAATAAATTATTTAAGAGTTTTAAATTATATGAAAAACAAATCGAGAATTATCTAACTGAAATTGAGTTTAGAATAAAAGCAGTTGTTAATATAAAGAACAAACATGGTAGTATCAATTTAAGATAGGGTGATTGAGTATGGAAGTTTCGCGAAAACTAATCATAGTTTATTATAATAATAAGAATTGTTTAAAAAAGGTCGCTAGTTATGGTAATTTAATATATCATTCTAATAAATTACGATATGCTTATATTTATGTTGATGAAAAAAATGCTAAAGCAATTATGGATAGTATTAAAAAAATTAACGGTGTGACAAAAGTTGAATTTTCTTTAGCGGAAATGTCAGATTTTACTTTTATCTTATAAGAAGGAAATTCCTTCTTTTTTTATTGAAGAATATAGTGGGTAGAATAGGGATAAATGAAATTTTGCTTAAGTGGTGGATTCAGTAAGTGATTCAATGGTAGAACTTGATCCTAAATTATTTAATGATAAAGATTGACTAAAGTTTATTAACCGTGGTATAATACTACTGTCAAGTAAATATACTTAACACCAAGAAATAATGGAGGTAATATATATGGTTAAATTACGTTTACAACGTTTTGGTTCTAAGAAACGCCCGTTTTATCGTGTTGTTGCTGCTGATAGTCGTTTCCCTCGCGATGGGAGATTTATTGAAATAATTGGTACATATAACCCAATTGCGCAACCTGCAGAAGTAAAAATCGATGAAGAAAAAGCTTTGAAATGGTTACATAATGGTGCACAACCAACTGATACAGTACGCTCATTACTTTCTCGCGATGGTATAATCAAAAAATTTCAACAACAAAAATTAGGTAAATAGTATGATGATTGAAACTTTAATTAAGACTTTAGTAGAACCACTTGTTGATCATCAAGAAGATATTTTTGTAAAACAATTTACAGAAGATGCTGATGGATACATTATCTATGAAGTATTAGTTAATCGAGAAGATATTGGTCGTGTGATTGGAAAACACGGAAGTATTGCGCAAGCGATAAGAACGATTTGTTATGCAGCTGCAATGAAAAACAAAAAAAGAATCCGCATTAATATTGATCATTTTTAATAAAAAAACCTATAAATCATTTTATTGATTAATAGGTTTTTTTTCAAGTTGGTTTGTTTTTGTGAATCGCGGTTTAAAAAAGCTAAAAACTTCACTCACAACGATATAAATTGGAATTGATAGTATTAGTCCAAGAACGCCTCCAAAAGCACTACCAATTAACATAACAGCCATTATCACTAAAGGATGGATTTTTAGTTGAGAACCAAATACAATCGGTTGACCAAGGTTACCATCAAGTTGCTGCATAATAATTACGACGATTATGGAACCAATAAATAGATATGGTGATTGAAAATAAGCATATATCCATAAAGGGAAACCGCCTAAATATGGTCCTAAATAGGGGATAATATTTGTTAGTGCGATAATGATTGCGAATATTAAGGCATTAGGCATCCCAAGAATAATTAATAATACTAAAGTACCAACAAACATATAGCCCATAATAATTAGTTGGCCTCTAATATAAGCCCCTAATTTCCCGTCGATATTTGTTAATAATTGGATCCATTCACTACGTTTGTGCTTTACTAAAAACTTTGAAGTGGTTTCATAGAGTAAAGAGTAATCTTTCATCATCATAAAGATTAAAATGGGGATAATAATAATAATCCAGACATATTTAACAGAAAACATAATACCTGATATCGCAAAATCTACTAATGCGTCAGCTGCTTTTAAAACAATAGTATCTTTTAAAGCGATGATTGAATCATAAATTTGCGTGTTATTAAGAAAGGCATAACGCTTTTGTAAACGTCCTAAAATAACTTCAAATTCATCTACGTATTTTGGTAGTTCAATCAAAATACTTTTTAACTGCTCAGTAATAATTGGTAGTAAAAACTCAATCGCTGTAATTATTAAGACAATATTTATTAATAATAATATTAGGGTAGATACCCAGGTTTTAATTGCTAATTTTTTCTCCACCCAATACAAAATCGGATGAAAAATATATACGACAAAAAAACTAATTAAAAAAGGAAAGAAGATTGTAAATAAAGCAATTTTTATTTTATTGAAAAGTGTATACTCTAGCAATAATTTTGTAAGAAATAATATTACAATTATTAGTGTAACTATTATTAGGTAAGAAAATTGTTTGTTTATCTTAATCTTTTTCATGATTTCACCCACTTATTAGTATTATATCATATCTTCTTTAAAACAGTAATAAGCACATTGAAAAAATTGGTTATTTGGTGTATATTTATAAAGAATATATATAAGGAGTTAAAAAATGAGTAAATATTACGCTATTGGAACGATTGTTTCACCTCATGCTTTAAAAGGAGAGGTTAAAATATATTCCACAACTGATTTTAGAGCTGAACGTTATAAAGTTGGTAACACATTATATATTGAACAAGATGGGGTAATGATCGAGCTAAAGATAAAATCATATCGCACTCATAAAAATTATGACTTAGTGACTTTTGAGGACTATCTCGATATTAATTCGATAACCCCACTAATAAAATCTAAGCTATATATTAGCGAAGCTGAGTTACAAGAACTAAATGAAGATGAATTTTATTATCATGAGTTGTATGATTGTAAGGT
>CALFRW010000012.1 GCA_937919135.1 uncultured Haloplasmataceae bacterium | reverse complement strand
CGTTAATGAGTGAAGCAGCTAATAAAATGTATCAGGAAGTATTAAATATCCCAATAAATAAAGCAAGCATTCCCGTTATTATGAATGCGACAGGTGATTATTTAGCTAATGAGTATTTACCTGAGCTTATGAAAAGACAAATTGAATCATCAGTTTACTTTACTGCTTCAATTGAAAAAATGATAAATGCTGGTGTTGATACTTTTATTGAAATTGGGCCAGGTAAAGTACTTACTGGTTTGGTCAAGAAAATTGATCAGACAAAAAAGATTATTTCAATCAATGATATTAGTGATTTAGAGAGGGTGATTACATGGATTTAACTGGAAAAGTTGCGATAATTACCGGAGGCGCTAATGGAATAGGACGTGAAATTAGCAAAACCTTAGCAAGCTACGGTGCGATAGTTGTTGTTAATTATCACTCTAGTAGTGATAAGGCAAATCAGTTAATTGAAGAATTAAAAAATCATGGTCTAACAGCTTATGCCATAAAGGCAGATATCGGTAATTATGGAGATGCAGAAAGGTTAGTAAAAGAAACTATCGAAAAATTTGGAAAAGTTGATATTTTAGTTAATAATGCAGGAATTACCGCTGATACGTTAATATTAAGAATGAAAGAAACTGATTTTGATCAAGTTATTGAAGTTAACCTAAAGGGGACCTGGAATTGTTGTAAGCATGTGGCGAAAATAATGACAAAACAAAGAAGTGGAAAGATTATTAATATTTCAAGCGTTGTTGGGATTATGGGTAATGTCGGTCAAACGAATTATAGTGCCGCAAAAGCAGGAATTATTGGTTTAACTAAATCATTAGCTAGAGAACTTGCTAAACGTAATATTTGTGTAAATGCGATCGCACCAGGTTTTATTGAAACAAAAATGACAGCAGTTCTAAGTGAAGATATTAAGCAAATGTATTTAGCTAGTATTCCATTAGAACGCTTAGGAAAGCCAAGTGATGTAAGCAACTTGGTTGTCTTTTTAAGCAGTTCATTATCTGATTATATTACTGGACAAGTCATAAATTGTGACGGTGGACTTTTAATGTGTTAAAGGTAGGTTGATAAAATGAAAAGACGTGTTGTAATAACCGGTTTAGGTGCTGTTACTTCTGTAGGTAATAATGTTGAGGAAACGTGGGAGGGAATTAAAAATGGTAAAAATGGTATTTCTCCCATAACCTTATTTGATACGGAAGATATGAAAGTAAAAATAGCTGGTGAAGTAAAAGGGCTTGATTTTGAACAATTTCTTGATAAAAGAGAAATAAAGCGTTTAGATCGGGTGATAATTTTAGGTTTAATCGCTAGTCATGAGGCTTATTATGATGCTAATTTAGAGAATCTAGAAATTGACCCTTATCGCTTTGGGACATTTGTCGCTAGTGGTATTGGCGGATTAGGAACAATTGTTGAAGAATCGCGAAAGGCCTTTGAAAAAGGAGGCGACAGGGTATCACCATTTTTTATCCCAAATGCGATTGTTAATTTAATTGGTGGTCATATTGCGATTAAATATCATGCCAAAGGACCAGCACTACCTATCGTTACTGCTTGTAGTGCAGCAACTAATGCGATAGGAGAAGCTTTCAGGTATATTCGAGATGGTTATTGTGATGTAGCCTTTGCTGGTGGTAGTGAAGCAACAATCAATATTTTAGGTGTCGGTGGTTTTACCACAATGAAAGCATTAAATACCACAAATGATATTAATAATGCTTCGATACCGTTTGATAAAAGACGAAGCGGATTTGTGATTGGCGAAGGAAGCGGAATGATGATTTTAGAAGCATATGAACAAGCCAAAAAACGCGGAGCCAAGATATATGGTGAGATTGTTGGTTATGGGACAACATGTGATGCTTATCATATAACAGCTCCTGATGAATCAGCTGAAGGAATTGCAACATGTATTAAACTTGCATTAGAAGATGCTAATATTAATCCTGAGCAACTTGATTATATTAATGCTCATGGTACATCAACTCCTCATAATGATCGTTTGGAAACACTTGCTTTTAAAAAGGCATTAGGTGAAGCAGCTTATAAAGTAAATATTAGTTCAACAAAGTCAATGACAGGACATGCATTAGGAGCAACAGGTGCTATCGAAGGTGTTATTTGTCTTAAAGCAATTGAAGATAGTGTTATACCACCAACGATTAATTTGCAAGTTCCGGATGAAGCTTGTGATTTAAATTATACCCCTAATAAGTCTGTATCAAGAGAGGTTAATTATGCCTTAAGTAATAGTGCTGGTTTTGGCGGACAGAATGCAGCGATTATTTTCAAAAAATTTACCGAGTGAGGACGTGAAATAGTGATTTTAAATAGTAATGAGATTCAAAAAATAATTCCTCATCGTTATCCCTTTTTATTAGTAGATAGGATTATCGAATTAGAAAGTGGGAAAAAAGCAGTAGGGATAAAATCTGTTAGTGCTAATGAAATGTATTTTTGTGGTCATTTTCCTAAAGAGCATGTTATGCCTGGAGTATTAATAATTGAAGCCCTTGCTCAAGTAGGAGCTGTCGCTATTTTATCTGAGGTTGAAAATAAAGGTAAAATTGCATATTTTGCGGGAATAAAACAAGCTAAGTTTAGACAAAAGGTTATTCCTGGTGATTGTTTAAGATTAGAAACCGAAATTATTAAAGTTCGTGGTAGCGTTGGAATTGGTAAAGCAACAGCATATATTGATGATAATGTATGTTGTGAGGCAGAACTGACATTTGCGATAGGTAAGTAAGATGAGAATTGACTTTTTACAATATTTAATGGAATTTGATGTTATTGATTCTACAAATGAATATTTAAAAACCAATTATGCTAAGCTACCAAATTTTACGATTGTTAAAACCAACTACCAAACAGACGGAAAAGGACAGTTTGGTAGAGTATGGGAGTCTAATTATAAAGAAAATTTATTATTTTCTTTGTTGATAAAAAAAGATCTGCCTTTTTTAACTAACGATATTAATCCGATCGTAGTAAGCAGTATCTTTAATACTTTAGATGAATATGATATTGATTGTGGTTATAAATATCCTAATGATATTTATGTTGGTGATAAGAAAATTGCGGGTATTTTAATTGAAACAAAATATGATAATCAAGAGTTAGAGTATATGGTTATCGGTATTGGATTAAATATAAATCAGGACATATTTACTTATACAAATGCGATTTCACTTAAGCATTTAATTAAAAAAGAAGTTAATATTGATGATATCTTTAAACGTTTGTTAAAACATTTATCAAATAATGTACTATTAGCTAATTTAATGAATCTCGGTAATGAAAGTTAAAGGTCACGTTATTTACTAATCCCAGTACCTATAATAAATATAAATGTGATGAATTCGATAATGCTTATTTAAGTATACTTTTATATGAATTAATAGGTACTTTAGGATTTTTAGGGATGGTTCCGCACCCAAAAAATAGGAAAAAGTGGTTAAGAAGCTGGAGGTTTGCCAATCAGATCAGGCATTGCGATTATAATTGGAACGGGTTTTGTTGCAATTGGAGTTGATGAAGAAGAAAATTCATGGCGTGGTGGTTATGGATATAAAGAAGGTGATTCTGGCAGTGCATATGATTTAGGAATGCAAGCGTTGCGATTATTGGCTCGTAATATTTATGGCAGAATTAAGGAAAGAATATTTATAGATGAATTATAAGTAAATAGGGACTAATGATAATTGAAAAGAGAAGAATTAATTTGTAAAAATCTGCTTCTCTTTTTTTATTTTTATATATGGTTTTAATATTATTAGAGTATGACCTTTTTCGTAAATGTATTAGGAATTAATGATAATTCAAATTTACCTATTTTTCAACATTTATTT
>CALFRW010000011.1 GCA_937919135.1 uncultured Haloplasmataceae bacterium | reverse complement strand
CATAACGAAAACGGAAAAGGTTTTACCAAAAAATATCACAAACACTAAAACAGCTAAGATTATTGCTGAAAATGGAATATTGTATAATAAACTAATTGATGAAGAAAGCCATTATGTATACTATTTAATAAATAATGAACTTGTACCCATTGAAATCAAATACTGTACCTATAAATCAGAAACAGGTGTTGTCACAGTATATGTTGATTGTACAAACCTATATAACGGTGAAAAAATAAATTACGAGGAGATATGTGGTGAATAAACTAATATACTTTAAAGTCATAACAATACTTTTAGCTTTATTATGTGTTACCTTACTTACTGGTTGTAAAAGATATGAATTTGATTTTGAAAACAAAAATATCAAAAAAATAGTATTAATCGACGAAGAAGCTACTGATAGTGAAATTACTTTATCTGAAAACAAAATAGCTGATTTAAAAGCTGATTTAAGTGATTTGAAATTCAAAAGATATTATAGTGATGAAAAAGTATCGGGTAGCCAAACAATTAAAATTACCTATGAAGATGAAACATATGATTTAATTACTTGGACTAATATTAGGAAATATGATGCAGATGGTAATCACTTAAATACTTATAAATATAAATGCGACGCCGATGATTTTGCGGATTTGTTTGATAAATATTTTACTTAAATTAAAAAAGTAAATATTTTTACATCAATGTCATCAATTTCAAGTTACTTGACAAAATTATCAGATAAAAATATTAAAAACTCTAGGAAACTAGAGTTTTTAATTAATATTCTATTATGATTAATATCAATATTTATTGGGTTATCAATTAGTATTTACTATTTATCGTCTAATGATTTTTTAACCGCATCAAAGATTTTTTGATATCCAGTGCACCTGCAGAAATGACCTGATATTTCTCTTTTAATTTCTTCATCGGTAAATTTATTTCCACTTTCAACTAAAGCGGTAGTTGTCATCACAATTCCCGGGGTACAAAAACCACATTGTATGGCTCCTTCATCGATAAAGTTTTGCTGGACTTTAGATAATTTTCCGTCCTTTTCTAAACCTTCTATCGTTCTAATTTTTTTTCCATCAGCAAAGACAGCTAAATAAATACATGAACTTGTAGGTACACCATCAATTAATACCGTGCAAGCACCACATTCTCCTACAGAACAGCCTTCTTTAACACCCGTAAAATGAAGTCTATTTCTTAATACATCAAGAAGTGATTCACGGATATCAACTTCAAGTTGATATGTTTTATCATTAACGATTAAATTTATCTTCTTCATTTCATTCATGCCACTTTCCCCCTGACATAGTTATGATTTCTTTTAGTGCTCGCTCAGTTAATACTTGAATTAAGTGCTCACGATATACTTTAGAGCCTCTCCACGAGTGTCTTGGATTTGCATTTAAAAGTGTTTTTTCACTAATTTGTTTGATTAATTCTTCTTTTATTGTTTTATTAAAGGCAAAACTTTCTGCTTTTGTACATCTAATCGGAGTCGGTGCACTTACACCTAAAGCAATTCTTAAATCAGTAAATTTATTATTTTTTACTTTACCTAATGTTGCAACACTTAACATCGCGATATCCATCGCTTTACGATTGCTAAATTTAATGTATTTTCCATACATTCCCTTATAGTCAGCTTTTTTAATAATGATATGTGTTAAGATTTCCCCACTTTGAAGTTTAACTTTACCAGGACCTGCATAAAACTCAGTTATTGGTACAATTCTAACGCCTTCATTATTTACGATTCTTAAATCAGCGTTTAAAACAAATAAGGTTGGTGCACTATCAGCTGAAACAGCACCATTACAAATATTACCACCAATAGTAGCGTTATTTCTGATTTGTGGTCCTCCCATCGAAACACTCGCTTCCGCTAAAATTGGGATATATTTATTAATAATTTCATTTCTAAATATTTCAGTAAAAGTCGTCATTGTTCCAATTTCAATTGTTCCATCGGTTAAGTAATTAATACCAGTAAGTTCAGTTAAATTTTTAATACTAAGCAGTTCAACATCATCTAATTTACCATGATGTAAACTAATTAAAACATCAGTACCTCCAGCAATAATTTTTAACTGGGGATTACTAGTATAGATCTCTAAGGCTTCCGCTAAAGTTATGGGCTGATAAATTTTTTTTATTGAAAACATGATATCCCTCCTAAAGTAATCCTTCAGTTTTAAATTTCTCAAACACTGTTTGTGGATTTAGTGGGAGCTTATTAAAACTTACTCCAGTAGCATCTAAAACCGCATTTCTAACTGCTGGTGCTGGTGAAATCGTTGGATTTTCACCTAATGATTTTTGACCAAATGAGCCCGTTTCTTCATATGTTTCTACAAAATCCACCCCAATTTTTGGTGTATCCATAATTGTCTGCAGTTTATAATCTAATAAGTTATTATTAAGTGGTCTTCCTGTTTTTTCATCAAACATAAGTTTTTCTGATAAAGCATAACCGAGTCCCATACTTACTCCACCATGTACTTGCCCTAGTGCAGCTTTATGATTAATAATTGTTCCTGAATCATGAACATTATATATTTCTATCACTTCAATGACACCTGTTTTCATATCAACTTCAACCTCGACAAAAGTAACTCCATATGCAATCGCGTTAGTTCTTATATTGACTGAAGTATCACTAGTAATTGGATGAGAATGAGTTCGATCATAAAATGCTTCCATCGCAATTTCCCCAAGTGAACAAATTTCTTTTCCCAATTTTTTTTCAATTATAGTCGCATCATTAATATCTAAAGCATCAATTTGAAGGCCTATTTTCCGACTAGCAATTGTTAATATTTTATTTTTTACCTCTAATGCTGCTTTTTTTACCGCAGCTCCAGTAATATATGTTTGTCTCGAAGCATATGCACCTGTATCAAATGGAGTAATATCTGTATCTTGGGTTGAAATAACATGAACCATATCAATTGAAATCCCTAAAACTTCTGCGACCATTTGAGCAAAGGCTGTATCCGCACCTTGTCCAATTTCTGTTGCTCCTACTTGAAGTTGAACTGAACCATCTTGGTTTAAGATGATCCTTGCTCCAGCAACCTCTAGACTAACAGGGTGTGTCCCAGAAAAATAACTAAAACATGCCATTCCGAGGCCTCGTCTTTTATCACCTGTTTGTTCTTTATAGTTAGCCCTTTTTTGCTCCCATTTGATTAATTCCTTACCTTTATCAATACATTCAGAAAGTCCAATTGATCTTACGACAACATGCGAAATTGGATCTTCATGACCAACGCTAACTAAATTTTGTTTTCGAAATTCAATTGGGTCGAGATCTAATTTTCGACAAATATCATCGATATGGCTTTCTAAGGCAAAAATCATTTGTGGTACTCCATATGCTCGCATGGCTCCAGCTGCTGGTAAATTTGTATAGACCGTTTTAGGCTCAATTTTAAATGATTTAAAATTATATAAAGGCCTAAATTTACTTGTAGCACTCATGATTATCGAATGACCATGAGAAGCATAACTTCCAGTATTCGAAATGCCTAATACGTGAATTGCTTGCAACTTATTATCTTTTGTTAACGCTGTTTTTAAAGAAAACTTTATCGCATGACGCGTCCTAGAACTAATGAAACACTCTTCCCTAGTCATTGTATAACGTACTGGTAATCCATGCGAAAAAATCGTCATTGCAGCTACTAATGGTTCAATAATAACTTCTTGCTTATTACCAAAACCTCCACCAATATGTGGCTTTATCACTCTTATTTTTCCCCACGATAACCCTAGAGCTTGCCCCACTACTCTTCTAGCAATATGAGGGATTTGTGTTGATGATACGATTACGATTCTATCATCAGTATCAATATAAGCATAGGCAGTTTGTGTTTCAATATGACAATGCTGAACGATACTCGTATCATACACACCTTCCATAATATGTTGAGCATTCATAAAGTCTTTTTCATAGTCACCATACTCATTACCAAAATCATTAACGATATTATTTGGTCTTTCCTCATGGATTATTGGAGCCCCTTTTTCCAGCGCTTTTTCAGGATCTAGCACATGAGGTAGTACTTCATAATCAACTTTAATTAATTTTAATGCCTCTTTAGCGATAATCTCATCTTGGGCAACAACCGCTGCGACGCTATCGCCTACATACCTTGCCTTATCGGTTAATATCATGCGGTCCTCTATATCTCGGTGCTTAGGATCTATTGACCAGGGATGCCCAGCAGTAGCATACTTTAGCTTTGGTAAATCTTGAGATGTAAATACAGCTATAACTCCAGGAAGTGCTTTTGCTTCACTCACATCAATAGCTTTAATTACCGCATGTGCATAAGGACTTCTTAATACTTTTCCACATAACATTTCACGTTCAAAAAAATCATTTGTATACTTCGCTTTGCCAGTTACTTTACTTACCGCATCAAGTCGGTTAACACTACTTCCGATAATTTTAAAACCCATTTTTACCTCCCATCAATTTTGATTGATTAGTTAATCTAACATTATTATATATTAATCCTGATGAAAAAAGCAATGCTTAACGCAGAGCTTTTTTAGTTGCCAGTTCATTTAATTCCCCTGTAATTATTTCTTCAAGACGCTTATTGACATTATTATCATATACTCCCCCGTGATAACAAACAACAGTTTTTATTTGATAATTAGTTAATTTACTTAATGAATTAACCGCTTGTTCCATATCATGAGTATAAATTGCATCAGGTCCATAAAGTTGTCCATTAGTGATGTTTAAAGCATCACCAGCTAATAATATCTTATGTTTTTTTAAATATAAACAGATATTTCCTGGTGTGTGACCTGGTACATGGATTACTTCAATACCACCACAAATATCAATTACTTCACCATCTTTTAAAGCTTTATCAACTTTAACATAAAAATTATCCAAAATATGATTTAACTCTTGTTGTTTACTCATTGAGTATTCACCGACCATTTTGCGTAACTTTTTTACGAATTCATCAGTAAATTTAAGCGGTGTTTTACTTCCCTCAATGTAAGGTTTATCAGCTTCATGAGCAAGGACTTCAATTTGTTGTGCTTCAGCTTTATTTTCCAGAATGCTCACCAAACTACCCATATGATCCCAATCCTGATGGGTAAGAATAATTTTTGATACATCGTTAATAGATAGTTTAATATTATCTAACTGTTCTTTGATAATTTGATAATGACCAGGATATCCTGTATCTACTAGGACGATATTCTTTTTATCATAGATTACAGTTGGATAAATATTATTCCGCGCACCTAATGAATTAAAAATTTTTAATACCTCTACACCATTTTTTAGTTTCATACATACCTCCTTATCCACTATCTTATAATAATCCACCGCAAAATTAAAGTAAAAACGAGGAAATTTTACAATTTATCAAGCACAAATGTCAAACCATCATACTTTTTCCCTTTTATTTCTCGATATCTAATATTACGTTTACATTCTTTAAAGCCTAATTTTTTCGCTAAATTAATCATTCTTTCATTACCTGACCAGGTTTGAGTATATATTGATTTAATATTATTGGCATGTAAATAATCAATATAAGTCATTAAACTACTTTTACCAAATCCTCGATTCCGATATTGTTCTGGAACGATATCTATCCCAACTGACCTATAACCACTTGCTTTTGTATACCGATAATCATAATCGATAAGATACGAACTTACCCAACCAATATGTGTCTTTTTCGCATCGTTAAGACAAATTTCAAAACGTGTGCGAATGCGATTATCTGATTCTTTAAGGCTATTATAATAATAATTTGTCCAGTTTTCTTTTTCTAGTTCTTCATCGTATTCTTCATCTAGTTTCTCCCATGGTGCATCCCAATCCATCCACTCAATATCTTTAGTAAACCAACTGACATAATCAGCGATATCACTTTCAATAAAATCCCTTAAAATGATTTTTTTATCATCGGATAAAATTTCTAACATTCATTCACCTCAAAAATTAACAATATATTATATTATCAGCATTAACTTGTAATACACATTCTTGATTAATAGTACTACTTAAATTATTATCAACATTTACATACATAATAAAATATTTAATAAACACTTTTATTATCATATAATGCAAAACGACATGGTCTAAAGCCTGGCCATAAATTATTAAAATTAATTTTTTCAAGCCCTATTTTAATATCTTGATATAAGTTAAGCATTATATCTCTCCCTTTTATACAATAATATCATATTAATAAAAATGAGTCACGAAATTTTCTACTTATAACACTTTTTCTTTCACTAATAAAGTGATAAAATGTTAATATAGTGAGGGATAATATGTTAACAGTAATAAAAGAAAAGCTAACAATGATTATCGTATTTATTGTATTTTATCTGGTAATTGAAGTTTTAACATTACATAATTTAGGGATGGGGTTTTTCCCCGACTATCTCATTTTAGATATTCTAATTGTAATTTTTATCGGGACAATTATTTTATTTATTAAATCACGAATCTTTTCTCAAATATATTTAATATTCTGGATTATCTTGTTTAATATCCTATATGTGACAAATATTACGATGAATAATATTTTTGGTGACATTTTTTCACTGGAAAAACTTTTTCTCGTTTCTGAAGCAAATGAAGTGTTTTCATGGAGCTTCATAAGTTTTAAATTGGTATTTATCGGGATTATTATTACGTTAGCTTTTATATCATGTATGACAATAATTAATAAGTTATTCAAAAGTAAAAGGGCTAAAGTTAAAAATTATTATCAAAAATCATTTTTAATCATACTTATATCTTGGATATTTGTATTAAATAGTTTTATTTTAAGTAATTATTATATTAAAAATCAATTAAAAATTAATAATGAGTCATTTCCTGAAGCTTTTTATCTTACAACCTTAAAGAAAAGTGCATTTAAGCACTTTGGAATGTTGACTTTCTATTATAAAGAAATTGATCTTCACTTTATAGACACTAATGAAGATAATGTTGTGATTAGCCAAGATGTAGATAAAACAAAATACCACGGATTATTAAAAGGCAAAAATGTCATTACAATTATGATTGAATCAGGTCAGGAATTCGGTATTAATCCTTATTTAACACCTAATCTTTATCGGATACAAGAAGAGGGTTTACATTTTACTGAAAACATAAGTGTTAACAAAACCAACATATCTGAACAAATTGGAATTGCGGGAAACTATCCAACTATTACGAGTGAACAAACTAGTTTACCATTTTCTTTACCAAATATCTTAAAAGACAATTATCTAACATCATACTTTCATGATAATAATGGTAATTTCTATAATCGTGATACTTCATTAAAACATTTAGGTTTTGAAAAAATCTTCTTACATGATGATTTATTTTATGAAAGATTACCAAATTGGCAGGACGGTTGGAGATGGTGTGGAGATTATACACTTGATAGTATTACAATTGAGAGGATATTACCTTATATGATTAATGATCATGAAAACTTTTATAGTTTTTGGACCACCCTTTCAACTCATGGACCTTACAATGATAATGATCGGAGTAATAGAGATTTATTCATTAAAAATGGATACTTCAAGCGAATAGATGAAGTGGAAGAAAAAGGGTTTTGGCAAAATCCATTGAGCCATGATCAAGAAGGTAGCTTTCAATATAAATATTATCAAGCAGCAATGATTGATTTAGATATCGCGATCGGTAAAATCATCAACGAATTAAATCAAAAAAATATTTTAGAGGACACCATCTTGATCATTTACGGTGACCATCACGTTTATTATCATGATTTACATTTACGAATCAACAACTTAACTGCTTCAGAATACTACAAAATGGATAAACTTTATGATTCTATTTTATATATTTGGAACCCACTCTTAAACGAAACCATCAAAAATGATTTTGGCTCTACCAAAATAGATACTTTTACCTCACCATATATTATTGTACCAACACTACTAGACCTACTTGGAGAATCTTACTATTCTGATTGGTATTTGGATTATTCTGTCTTCAGTAAAAACTATATTCCTGTCTTTTACTCACATCAATTAAATTCATTAATGGATAATACCTTATATACCGTAGATGTTGATGAAATAACTTATCAAGTAAAAAAACTCCAACAACAAGAGCGCGCTGATTTTCAGCTCAATTGTTTATTAATTTTAAGACGATTAAATAAAATAAATAAATTATATTAGTCCACCTATTGGTTTATAGGTGGTTTTACTTGATATAATTTAATATATTACTCCAGTTTACTGGATATTGATACGGAATATCAACTTCAATTCCGCCTTCAATAATATTATTATCATGATTAACAAATGTCATATTACTAGAATTAATTATTATTGCACCATCAGGTAGCACAGTATATGTAATGGCACTTGCACCACCACTCGATTTTTCACCTAAAATAACTGCGAGGTCTAAATCCTTTACAATCGAAGTAAATAAATTTGCGGCACTAAATGTGGCAGCGGTACTAAAAACATAAATATTTTTATTCACTAAAGCCTTATTTGTACCTTTATAATACTCAATAATTTTACTACCAGTTAACGGGTTGATATATGCGATGGGAATCTCTTTATTAGTTAAATAACTTAATAACTCGATTACCGCAACTACATTTCCCCCACCATTACAACCTACATCAATAATAATGTTGTCATAGGCGTTAGCTTTTTTCATCACATCTACTAACAATGATTTAGTATCTAATGAAAAAGCATTGATTTCTACCACTATCAAATCTTCATAATTTTGATATGTTACTTCTTCTTCTCTTACATTACATTGATTGTTTAAGTAAGCTCTGACATAATTTATATATTTATCATTAGAATTCAATGTTGGATAAAATGAATCATTCATATAACCCGATGTAACAATTGTGGTATGTAAATCATCATGTTCATTAATAAATCTTTCTAATTCTCTATGAAGTGATAAATAACTGTTTTTGTTTTCAAAATCATATTCATCTAGTTCAGTTAAATATGTATCAATTTTTTTATAACCTTTTAATCCGTAAAAATAATCAAAATATAAAGCTAAATAATTTTTGGTATAAATACTAATATCTTTGATTGCTTTATCTTTCCCCGCTTTATATTTGACTACTAAATCATTAATATCAGTAAAATTGTCTAAAATATATAAGTAATCATCGGTTTCATAAATATTAATAAAATCACCTGTTAGAAACAGATTAGCAAGAAAGAGCGGTAAGTAGTATTCATCATCATATGTTACAATATCAAAATTATATAAAGATAAATCAATTTCTACAGCTGGGTCTTGTTCGTAAACTTCAATATCTGATAACGTCAGTTCTGTTTCATATTCTGTTAATATTTCAGCATTTAAGTTGGCTAACATATTGATATCATTAAATGAAACAACATCATTATGAGCATCGATTGTCATTTCATAATATGCTTGATATTCTTCCAACTCAAAAGAAATAATCATCTCTTCAGTTATATTTACACTTACATCAATAATTCCTTCATCAATAAAATCGATAAATTCTGTAACACTAACATAGGATATATGTGGTTCATTTCGATATTCATAAATTGGTAGTTTAGTTTTTGTGAAAACATATTCTGGTGCAATATCAACAACTATTAAATCTTTCTTTTTTGTGATAAGATCTTTTGACTTTTTACTACACGAATACAAGGTAACAATAAAAATCAAAATATTAAGACTAATAAAAACACGCAAATATTTTTTCATAATAATCTCCTCTCTAAATTGAA
>CALFRW010000010.1 GCA_937919135.1 uncultured Haloplasmataceae bacterium | reverse complement strand
ATTACAAAAGTGATGATTATGTTTTTAAAACGATGAAATGTTCCGTATTTTAAGGTGTAGAAAGAGTTTTTAATGTATAGTATTAAAAAGAAAAGCGCACTAATAATACTAATTGGATTATAATAGTATTTTTCTAACGAAAAATCATCTTTCATAAATAGCAAATAAAAAGCAGTTTGGAGTATTATTGATACTCCAATAAATAAAAATAATTTCTTCATTTTTCCTCCTAATTAATTAAGCATATTCTCCGTTCTTTGTTATACTTATCTTTAATTTTAATGATTTCAATCGGTACTTTATAAACTTTTTCAAGTAACTCAGTTGTTAAAACTTCATTAGCATTTCCGAACTTCACCACTGAGCCATGGGACATAAGTAATACTTTTGTACTTATTAAAAATGGTTCTTGAGGATGATGAGTAGTAAAGAGAATTGTTTTTTTATTTTGGGCTAAATGTTCGATAACTTCCATAATATGTTGTTGATTACTAAAATCTAGGCCTGCTGTTGGTTCATCCATTATGAGAATTTTTGCATTTTGACATAGAGCTCTCGCAATTAGAACTAATTGTTTTTCGCCTCCTGAAATTCTCGTATATTTTTTATCTGCTAAATTGCTAATCTTAAGTTTACTTAAGCTATTATAAGCAAATTCGAAATCACCTGGCGAAGGGATACTAAAAGGTTTAAGTTGATTGGTTCTTCCCATCGTTACAATTTCTAATACCGTATATGGAAAAGTAATGCTGTCTTTTTGGGGAATATATGAGATTAAATTAGCTAAATCTTTAGCTGAAATTTTAGCAATATTCTCATTATTAATAATGATCTTACCGTTAGTATTTGGTAAAAAATGTAAGATTAGTTTAAGTAAAGTAGTTTTTCCACAACCATTTGGTCCTAAAATAGACAAAATTTCACCCTCATCTAAAGCAAAGGAAATGTTATGAACGATATTTTTTTTCTTATATCCACCTGTTAAATTATCAATCTCTAATATCATATTATCGCTCCCGTCTGATTATGAGAATAATAAAAAATGGTGCTCCGATAATGGAAGTTAAGAGGCCAAGGGGAATTTCAACTGTAAGTATCGAACGGGCTAGATTATCCATTAAGAGTAAAAAAGAGCCGCCCAAAAGAAATGAAACTGGCAAAAGATAACGATAATCAGCTCCGACAATGGAACGCGCAATATGTGGGATCATTAATCCGACCCAACCGATAATTCCACCTAAACATACAGCTGCAGCTGAGATAATCGTTGCAGCAAAAACAGCAATTAAGCGCACAACTTTGGGATTTATCCCTAATGATTGTGCTTCTTCATCTCCTAAAGTTAATAAGTTTAAACGCCAACGTAAACTAAAAAGGATAATGCTTCCAAAAATAATCGGAAAGATACTAAAGAGTACTGATGTTTTATTTGCTTTTGCTAAGCTGCCCATTAACCAAAATGTAATCGTGGGTAAAGTGTTATTTGGATCAGCAATATAAATTAATAAACTAGTTAAGGAAGCAGTAAGTGCTCCTAGCATTGTTCCGGCTAGTATTAAACTGATTTCTTGACTATATTTGACTCGCGAACCAATAAAATAAGTTAATGTTACAACACAAATTCCTAAAATGAAGGCAAATACTTGAACTGTGAAATTTGAATATCCAAGCGTTATCGCAAATGCTGCACCTAATCCAGCACCATTTGATACACCAAGAATTTCAGGAGATACTAATGGATTTTTAAACATGCCTTGATAACTCGCTCCAGCGCTACTAAGTGCAGCTCCAATCGCAAAAGCACCGATAATTCTCGGAATCCTAATTCTTTTAATAATTATTGCGACTTCAGGTTTAACTGCTTGTTCACCTCTAAATATTAAGGTTAATATTTCGATAATTGAAATTTTGTAAAATCCAATTGCTAAAGAACTAATAATTAGCATAATACTTAAAATCATCAGTAAGCTTATTATTAATTTTTGCTTTCTTCTACCTTCATTCATACCTACATCTCCCTCAATAGTTATAATTAAGTATAGTTTATTAGGAATTTTGAGTCAAGAGACAATCAATAATATTTGACAAAATTTGGAATTTGGTTTATCCTAAAAAAAAATGAAAAGGAGAGCTTATGATTAAAAAAAGATTAATGGGATTAGTAATGCTTTTTCTACTAATCTTATTAGCGAGTTGTAAACCAGAGGATAATGGGGGAGATAGGCAAATTAAAGATATGGCTAATAGGACAGTTCAAATCCCGGAAAAAGTCACTAAGGTTTTTTCGCTTCTACCTTCAGGGACAATGTTTGTTTATACCATTGACCCCGAATTATTGATTGGAACTAATTATCAGTTTAATAATAACGAGCGGGCATTTATTTTAGAAAAATATCATGATCTGCAAGTATATGGACAAAGTACTAAAATAAATTGGGAGGCAGTAATAGCAGCAAAGCCAGATATAATTATTGCTTATAGTGACATAAATGTAGCACAAAAGGCTAATGCAGAAGAAGTCGAAGAAACGACAGGAATCCCTGTAGTAATGGTTGATGGTCGTTTAGAAAAGGCGCCTGAAGCATACCGTTTTCTTGGAACCATTTTTGATTTAAAGAGTAAAGCGGAGATGCTGGCAACTTATGCTGAGGAAGCTTTAGATTATGCAGCTGATTTAAAGGCTACGATGGATGAAGTTTCATTATATTATGGTGATGGAGCTTTGTCATTAAGTACAGCCCCAGTTGGATCCCCCCATGCGGAAATTTTTGAATTAATCGGGGCAAAAAATGTGGTTAACACTAGTGTCGGTGTTGAGAACAGGGTAGATATCACTGCTGAGCAAATAATAGCATGGAATCCTGATGTCGTAATATTAAATGGGGAACCAAAAGGTGATTTAACCCCAGCTCAAGCAGTAGCGGAATTTAAATTAGAATATGAAACATTGAATGCGGTAAATAATGATTCGGTTTATGCTATTCCTAATTATCCCTATAGTTGGATCGATAGACCTCAATCTACCAATCGTCTTATCGGGATATACTGGCTAGCATCAATTCTTTATCCTAGCAGTAATATTAACATTAAAGAGGAAGCACAAGTATTTTATGAGTTATTTTATCATTGGGATTTAACTGAAACAGAAATTAGTTTATTATTAGGTGAGTAACTAAAAAGAGATAAGTGAAAAACTTGTCTTTTTTTTATGGATAAATGTTAACTTTAGACCTGTACATGAGT
>CALFRW010000009.1 GCA_937919135.1 uncultured Haloplasmataceae bacterium | reverse complement strand
ATAATATAAATAAATAACTCAACAACTCTAGCAATTACGGTCGCAATTGCTGCACCTTTAA
The DNA here is from genome assembly GCA_937919135.1 of uncultured Haloplasmataceae bacterium. GTDB lineage: Bacteria > Bacillota_I > Bacilli_A > Haloplasmatales > Haloplasmataceae > CALFRW01. Next base: position 7,981 of record CALFRW010000009.1, on the reverse strand, counting down.
CTCCAAGACGAGGAAAGAAAAAGTTACCATAAATAAGACAATAATTTAAGACTAAGTTAACCAGCATGCCAATACTACTGGAAACCATTGGTAAATGGGTTAATTTTAATGGTCTTAAGGTAAAAGTAAAAGCTGTCGATATTGTTAAAGGAACATAACTCCAAAGGACAATTTTTAAATAGTCTTCACCTAAAGCTTGTACTAATGGATTCCCTTCTTTATTAAAAACACCAATGATATGTTGCGGAAAGATAAAACCAACAACTAAAAAAAGAATCGTCACAAGCATTGGAAAAAATAATTTAAAACCAAAGATTTTCTGAAGTTCTTTTATTTTATTTGAACCAAAAAATTGTGAAGTATATATAGAAGCACCAGTACAGATTGAAACAATTGTTGGATAAAATAAACGATAATATTGATTAGCGCTACCTACTGCGGCAATTTCTTCTTCACCCAATTGTCCAACCATGATATTATCTAACAAATTAATAAAATTTTGGATAAAAAATTGTAGAATTATTGGTGTAATAATCACAAATAATTGTTTATAAAAAGTTTTATCTGCGAAATACTTCGATCTAATATTCATTTACTACCCTTCTTTTCTATACACTATAAACAATTATAGCACAAAAAAATAAAAAGTGAGTTTATCCTCACTTATTATGTACCAAAATCTCAACCAATTCTATTACTTTATTTTTCAAAGGAATGGTTTCTAAAAAGTTAAATCGATATAAATAACTACGATGTGAGCGTTTTTAGCTTTGCCTAATTATAATCCTCCTAATTACGATTATAAGATAATTAAAAAGGTAGATATGATGCTAATCAAATTAGGTTAAATAGGTTCTTAAAATTTCTTCATCTTTTATTAAAATAATTTTATTACCAATTAATTCAATTATCCCTAAATTTTCAAATTTCTTTAGTTTTCTGCTGATCGTTTCACGGGAAACACCAGTATAATTTGCCATTTCTTCACGACTAAGCGGGCATTCTATTTTTAAACCTTTTTTTGTATTCACACCATACTTATCCATGAATTCTCCAATCATATAAGCAATTCTAATTTCAACATCATTAGTAGCAAGGGTTTGTGCTAAATTCTCTGTATCTTGGAGCCTTTTACTAATTTCTTGTAATATTTTTAATGAGATATTAGGAAACTCTAATAGTAGTTTTTCCAGATCAATTTTTGATAGTGTACATAAGTTTGCATCTGTTATCGCAACTGCATTGTAATTATTACTTGAATTAGCAATAAAAAGATTCATTTCTCCGAAAAAATCACCGTGTGAAAGAATATGAACAATTTGTTCTTTACCAGCTTTAGTTATTTTGGATAGTTTAATTTTCCCTTCATTTATTATATACAAAATACTAGAAGTTTCTCCTTCACGTAATATAACATCGCCTTTATGAATTTTCCGATTTCCTGTCATATTTACAATCTTTATCAGTTCATTTTCTGATAAATAAGCAAATATCGGAACTTTTTTAGCACATAAATTATGTGTACAATGGTCACACTTTTTCATGATATCACCCTATCCATTATAACACTAATTAATTTTTTAATAAATCAATCCGATAATTAAAAGACTTAACTTCCTAAGAAATTAAGTCTATCAAAATGAGAAGAAGATTTATAAGATTTTTCTTTTATGAGTTGTTTTGCTGATAATTTTATCTAATAAGACAAGGATCTGTGGGAGGAAAATTAGTGTTAATATTCCACTTATTAAAGTTCCTCTTCCGATTAGAATCCCTAACTCTTTAACTAAGTTCATATCAATCATAATTGTTAAGGAAAAACCAGCAATTATTAACGCGATCATCGAAATGATTATTGATTGCGATGATGCTGTAAAGGCTTTTTTAGCAGCGGTTTTAGGATCGAAATTTTGTCTTTCTTTTTCATAATGTTCGGTATAGATTATCGCGTAGTCAATTGTAGCACCTAACTGAATTGAACTAATTAGGATATATCCTAAGAATGAAAGCTTAGTGCCTTGCAGATATGGGATTGACATATTAATCCAGATTGCAGTTTGAATTACTAACAATAATATAATCGGTAAAGAAATCGATTTAAAAGTAAACAAGATTATTAAGAATATCGCTAATAGCGAAATTAAAATCACAAAGAGATAATCTTCTTCCACAACTTGTTTTATATCATTGATAATTACTGACTCCCCTGTTAAATAAGCTTCATCATAATATTTGGCAGCTATTTCGCGAACTGTTTCTACCATAGTAAAAGTTTTTTCTGATTCTCTTGGTAAATTAAAGGTGATATTATATAATAAATATTTATTACTTGCAAGCCCTGGTACTTGTTCTTCTACTGATGGAACTAATCTATTTTTTAGAAAATCTAGTTGATTAATATCATTAATAAGCGCTTGCTCTTTTAGAGTATCTCCTTTTGGAATAATTAAGACAAATTCATTAAATTCTCCAAATGATTTAGTTATCTCTTTTTCAAGTTTTGTATATTCGGTATGATTGTCAGAATAAATAAACTTATTGTTTGATTGACCATAAAATCCAACCACAGCTAAACCAATAAGAACAAACAATAATACTATTGCTACTTTTCGCTGAATTATTTTACTAAGAAAGTTAACTGATGGTAAGAGGGCTTTATGCTTAGTTTTGTTAATTGCTTTAATGCTTACTTTTACTAAAAGTGGTAATAGTATTCCTACTGAAAGTAAGCTAAATAATACACCTTTAGCTAAAACAAAACCGAGTTCACTTCCGATGCGGTAATTCATAACACCAAGGGCCAAAAAACCAGCAATTGTCGTTAAAGCACTTGCAACTATCGTCTTAGATGACCTTACATTCGCTTTAATAATTGCTTTGTTAAGATCAGGAGTAGTATTTCGAGCATGATTAAAGTTTTTCATAAATATTAAGGTATAATCGATTGATACTGCTAATTGAATAACAGCTGAGGCTATTAATGTAATATTAGATATGTCACCAAAGATAATATTCGTCCCTAGATTTAAACAAATCGCAACTCCTAAAGTAATGAGCATTAGAAGGGCAGACATAAAGGAGTCGGTAAATAAGACAATTATTAATACAATAATAATAATCGCAAATATCACTGCAGTACTTGCTACTTCTACTACACTTCGGGTTTCTAGACCAACTCCACCATTATTTTCTAATAATTCATTTATTTCTTCGATTGCAGTATCAATGTTTTCATCGAAAATTACCGTAAAAAGTGCTTTATCTTCTCGGTAAAAGTTGTTTTTAACTTCCTCAGGTATATATTCGATTGGAGTAGTCGTTAAGTCAACATAATCATCTAACCAAATTATTTGTTGTACACCTTTTATATCGCGTATTTGATTTTTTAAGTCGATAATACTTGGAAGTTCTTGATTTTTAATGAGTATTTTAGCGGTATTATCAAGAGCCAAGTGAGGGAACTCCGTTTCAATAATAATTAAACCTTTTTTAGCTTCAGAATTATCGGGCAAGTAATCAGCATTATTTTCGTTAATACCGACACGAGGGATGAGGAATATAGCACCAATTATTATTACCGCAAAAATGATTAATACATAGCGGTAATATTTGATTAAAAAAGTCGATATATTTTTAATATTTATCTCTCCTTACATTATTTTTTTCTTGATACATCTTTATATTTATAATATAATTTAAGGAGAATATAAGTCAATTCGGTAACAGCGTTTTGAAACAGAGGTGATTTATTTGTTCCACAAAAAAAGAGATTTAAGAATTAATAAGACCAAGGAGTATGTCTATGAAGCTCTTCGGTTATTATTAAATAAGTTTTCTTATAATGAAATTTCGATTAGCATGATTATTAAGAAATCAGGAATTGGTAGATCTACTTTTTATCGTCATTTTTATACTAAGGATGATATCTTATATACAAAATTAAGAAGTCAAACTATTGAACTAGTTGACCTACTAAATAAAACTTATGATTTAGGCTGTTATGATAAGGATATCTATAATAAAGTAAAGTTATTTTTTCAGTATTGGTATGACCACCCAGGAATTATTGATACAATTATATTTCTAAATAAAACGCAACTACTTTATACAACATGGTCTGCATTATTATTTGATATGTTCTCAATATATGATATGGGACTAAAAAAAGATGTTTCTAAAAATTACATTGCTTATTTTGCGACGGGGGGATTAACTTCTTTATTAATCGCCTGGTTTAAAAACAAACGAAAAGATAGCGTGGAATATATCGCAAAACACTTCTATATTCCTGATACAAACAGCTAAAAAGGTATTGCCCAAGCAATAAGAAAGAACTGCTTTTTAATAACAAAAACAGTTCTTTTTTTATTTAGTTTCGATACAATTTTCGCTTTAATTCCTCAATCATTTTGATGCGTTTTTCTTTTTCTTCTTTATCAATGATAATGTTAAATCTTAAAACATCACCTTCTTTAACATTATCATTTAATAATTCGCGGGGAAAGTCAAATGTTTCATCCCCATATTCGATAACAGCAAAATTACCTTCAAAACGATCAACGATACATAATTTTTCTTTATTCATTTTAACCCTCCGTATTACTAGCATTATAAGTGGGATTACTTGTTGGTGTTGTACACCACTCTCCACCATCGACAATACGATACCATGATTGATTGTCACCAATACTACCAGGATAAGTTACACTATCAATAACTTCCATACTTGGTGTTAATAATCTAGCATCATCACCATCATTATTAAATATATATGATGTAAAGGTAATAACTAAATAACCGTATGGTTCGATAATTGAGCCATTTGAAATCATTATTGGTTTACTACCACCTTCGATATCATCAATATAATAACCACTTAAATCAATTTCTTTATCAGTTGGATTATATAATTCTACCCATTCGTCAGTAAACTCATTTTTAGGTTTAGGGAATACTTCATTAATAACGACAGCAAATGAATACTCATCGCTAGGTTCTGGCTGCGATACTTCGTAATTTGTAATAACATCATATTTTGAACCATTGGATTTAACCACGATATGCCCTGCCTCATCAGTGCGATAAATAAGAGAACCAGCATTCACTAAACGATTAATTACTTCTTCATTAGGATGCCCGTATGTATTACCTTCGCCAACTGATATTACACTAATTTCAGGTGAAACTGCATCAATAAAAGCCTGTGTTGATGATGTATTAGAGCCATGATGTCCGACTTTTAAGACATCAGCATTAATATCTGCCCCATCTGTAATTACTTCTCCTTCAGCAAGCGCTTCAGCATCTCCAGTAAATAAGTAAGAAGTATCATGGTAAACCAATTTAATAATTGATGAGTAATTATTAGCACTAGAATAAGAAGCTTTTATTGGAGCTACCATTTTGGCAGATAATTCTTTGCCTTCAATTATTTCATCAAATAAGATAACGCCTTTTTTCGCAGTTGTAACTGTCAGACCTTTTGTATCTATCGCAGTTAAAACATCAAAAAATGTTTTTGTATCTGTAGTATCATCTGGTAAATAAATGTTTTCAATCGTGAAGTTATTAATTACATCATCAAGACCACCGATATGGTCTTCATGAAGATGTGTGCCAATTAAATAATGGATTGTTTCTACACTATGGCTTTCTAAATAATCGACTACTATGTCACCATTAGTATTTTTACCTGCATCAATTAGCATATTTTTCTCATTAGGTAATTTAATATAAATACTATCGGCTTGACCGACATCAATATAATGAACCTCCAAATTATAAACAAGGTTTGCATCGTCATCATCGTTATCATCATTATTTTTTTCTGGCTGGGTAACATCAAACTCAGTAATGACCTCATAATCAACACCGTCAGATTTAATTACAATATCTCCTGCTTCATCAGTGCGATAAATAAGTGAATCTGAGTTAATTAAACGATCAATTATTTCTTCATGTGGATGACCATAACTATTTCCTTCACCAACTGATATGATGCTTATTTCAGGTGCTACAGCATCTATAAAAGCTTGGGTTGATGATGTGTTTGAGCCATGATGTCCGACTTTTAAGATATCAACATTAATATCAGCATCATCAGCAATTAATTCCCCTTCAACAAGCGCTTCAGCATCTCCAGTAAACAAGAATGAGGATTGATTATAAACTAATTTTATAACTGATGAATAATTGTTAGCACTAGAATAAGAACTTTTTATTGGCGCTAAAATCTTGGCAGATAATTCTTTGCCTTCAATTTCTTCATCAAATAAGATAACACCTTTTTTCGCAGTTGTAACTTTGAGATCTTTAGCATCTATCGCTGTTAAAACATCAAAAAATGTTTTTGTATCTGTAGTATCATCTGGTAAGTAAATGTTTTCAATTGTGAAGTTTTTAATTACATCATCAAGACCACCAATATGGTCTTCATGAAGATGAGTACCTACTAAATAATGAATTGTTTCGACATCTTGATGCTCTAAATAATCGACTACTAGTTCGCCACTAGAATTTTTACCAGCATCAATTACCATATTTTTACCATTAGGTAATTTAATATAAATACTATCAGCTTGACCGACATCAATATAATGGACTTCTAATTGGTTTACTATTGGTTGTGGCTTAGCTGTAGTTGTTTCATCTGTAGTTGTTTCACCAAAAAGCAAAGTACAGCCACTGATAAATAATAATGTCAATAGTGATAAAAATAAACCTACTTTTCTATTTCTTAGCATATATCCTCCTTAATTAGCGTTTGTATTTTTTACTTCCTAAGAAAATAATTGTGATAAACACATATAAAATAAGCGTAAAAAAGATTACTGTTAAATAATCACTCATATGATAAGTACTACAGATATAAGAATTAATTACAATTGTTATTCCCATAAGAATGTAGTTAATCCCAATAAATGTTGCATAACTTTTTCGGTCAACAACGGCTTCATCGTTAAACCCAGGTGTAATTTCAAGAATTTTAAAAATCCATACTACAACTCCCATAAAAATTAAAAACGCTCCTATAATAAGTAACAATAGCTTCATACATTAACACCTACCTACAATTTCTGAGTAACTTCTGCCTTTTTTAACAATAACTTTAAATTTCTATCTTTATAAGACAGGAGCTTCATACTTTTTTTAGGGGATACAACAATCTAAAAACCTTTATTACAATTTTCAACATTTTAAGATTAATTCATTCGTTATAATTCATAGTAGTATTTATTATTATAACTGTTTTATTACTAAATTTAAATATTTTAATGTTAAAAGATGTAAAAATCATTAAAGGAGGAGGTTTCTTGAACAATAAAAAACTTCAAATTATTCTTACCATCATTAAATTTCTCAATTACTTGAAAGTTTTATTTATCATTGCCCTACTATGCTTATTATTTATCTATTTATCATCCACGCAATTTATTAATGAGAATTATATCATTATTATCTCAATTATTTTTATCATATTACTTAATGTCATTAAGGTGATTGAAGAAAACTTGAGTTGTAAAATGTTTAATTAATATAATTAAAAAGAATTCTGAAAAAACAAACTCCAATAAAAGAGCCTTGTAAGTCATTAAACTTACAAGGCCTTTTTTTTATCATCTAAATATTAGAAGAAAAATATCCTTCATTTCTAATTAGTCAAAGAAATGAGGGATATTTTTTGTCTTGAAATGATTCTTGTAACACTAGCTTTATTTAACTATTTTAACCTCTTGTTAGCAAGAGTTTAAACAATAACCCTTTGTAATTTTTTATAAAAACTAAATTATTTTAAAAAAACCCTCACTTTTAAATCAGTTTTTATATTATTAACCTCTCAATTTACTCCAAATAGCTATTAAAAATGAAGAGGTGTTTTAGACCCCTTCGGTTTTGGGGTGAGCTATTACTTACCTCGGTTGCGTATCTTCTTCCGTTGTGTTTTAGACCCCTTCGGTTTTGGGGTGAGCTATTACAATGA
>CALFRW010000008.1 GCA_937919135.1 uncultured Haloplasmataceae bacterium | reverse complement strand
ATTAGATATGTAATAGAAAATATTAAAATTAACTTACTAGGCTCCCATAATTCTAATTTTGGATACTTTTCTTTATTCTTAACCCATTTTATCATGTAAAAGGCAATAAATATAACATAAATAATAATTGATATCAAGGAGTATTTATTATCCTCATTATTTGGCTCTAAAAAAAGAATTACAACTTCTGGTATTATTAGATTAGTTAAGGCTATAATTAACAACCAATATTTACGTAAATTAAAAATAAGAATCACCTCTAATACTATTTAGGTGTAAGTCCTGTAAGACAAAACTTACACCTGTAGATTGAATTATCGATAGTATGCGTATATTGCGATAGCCAAAAGGCCTCCACCATTAACATCATACATCTCTCCACGCTCATTAACCATGAAACTATAAAAATACTATAATACCCAAAACAATATACTAATAAGTAGAATATAAGTCATCCTTTTTTTCTTTTGATAGTAATATTTAATGAAAAAGGAATAAAAATCATTAATATCGACGTTTCATACACACATTATAAGCCTTTTAATAACTAATCTAAAAATTAGTTGGTTAACCTTAACCTTTATACAAAGTAAATTACATACCTAAAGTAATCCAAGAGACTTAAAATTAAAACCAAACTATTTTTTACTTAATTCTTCTAAAACAAAAGCTTCAAAGCCATTAAAATTACTAAAATTATTTGGGAACTGACTTATTTTTTCATTATGCAATAGTAGGATCTCATCTGCAAGTTCATATGCTATATGCATCATATGAGTCGATATAATCAGAGTAATATCTTTTTTTATTTTTTTAAAATAGTCTATCATTATCCTGCTAGATTGCGGGTCTAATGCCGTTAAGGGCTCATCAATAAGTACTAATTTATAATCAAGTACTAATGATGTAATTAATGCTAATTTATGACGTGTACCTAATGAATACTCGTTAATTAATTGATCTAAATGTTCTTTTAACTCTAGTTCAGCTATTAATTGTTCCGCTAGCGATTCGTTTTTCTTTTTATTTAAATTTAATACCAAATGTAAGTATTCCATACCTGTCAGATAATCATAAAGTTTAGGACTATCATTAATAAGCACTGACTCAATATTTGAAACTATCGCACCATTATCTATTTGATATATACCATTTAGGCATTTCAACAAGGTAGTTTTTCCAGAACCATTCTTTCCTAGAAGTACATAGATATTTTTTTCCTTTACTGTTAAATTACATTTAGATAATATTACACAATTTTTATTATAGGAAAATGATAAATCTTGAGCACAAAGTAATATTTCACTCATACTAACACCTCTTTTTAATTTTTAGGCACTGGATTTTTTTCATAATGCTAATTATAATGATTATTATAATTAAGCTTATTTTGAAAGTTAAAAAGCCAAACTCATCAACAAATTTAAAATATAATATTGTATAACCAAAGCTTAGTAAGAAAATAAAAATAGTATAGTTATTAACTAGAACACTTACAAAATCCTTTTTTACATTCCACTTATTATGATAATCATTTAACATTTCCGAAGTTATAAATATTTCAATAACACCGAGGTTATAAATCAACAAAAACAGATAAGCTAAAAAATTGTTACTGTTTTGTATTTGAAATGTTAGAACAAAATTATATATTAGCAATGGAATGAAAAAATGAAATATATGGAATCTCTTTTTAACCTTGAATATTGTGTAATCATTTACTTTTAGTTTTTTTAATAAACCATCTATTTCTAATTTAAAAGTAGTAACATTATTATTTAGTAAAAGAAAACCCCCAAAACAAAATATTAGTAAAATATTTGAAAAGAAAAACATATTAAAATAACTAACTGCTTTACTTTTATCTAACACTTGAATTAATGATAAATCGAAAGCAAAGAAGATTAACATAAGTTCAATAAAAATATAATAAAAAACACCATGTTTCTTTCTTAATAAGTGTAGTGCTTCTTTCTTATATATTGATTTTTCTTCTTTTGTTAATCCAATTTTGCCTAGGCACATAAATTTTAATAAGAAATAAAATAACTTAAATTGTCTTTTCTTTTTGGTATTCCCTTCATAATAAATCAATTTTTTATAATTATATCTAATAATTAATTTTGATAAAAATCCTAAAAAATATAAAATTACATCAATTAAAGCTAAACCAATGTAAAAATAATATAATTGTTCTTTTAAAAAGTTGGCTTCAAAATTTATATTATCGTTAATAAATAGAAATAACCAGAAAAACATACTAAACATAATAAATAAAGCATGAAAAATATCATATAAGACCTTAACTACAGAATAGTTATTCAATAAATTGTAAATAAACCAATATATGACAATTACTACTTTATATAACTGAAACAAACCAATCGTAAATAATAGAAACAACATCACAAAATGAATATTTTTCGTTGTGATAACTAAATGAATAACACCAGGTATGGAAATCGGTAGATAAAACAAATAAAATATATTGTCAATTATGCTATTTGCTTTATAAATAATAAAATCACTTTGCTTATCCCCAATCAAATTAAAAAAATGATTATCTTTAAGAGAATTGAAATAAAATTTCTTGATTTTTATAAAAGATAATGTCATAGAATAAAAAATTGAAATAGTAATAAAGCTTATATACATATTATTAACTACGGAATGCGGAAGTATAATTGAGATTATCCAATATATTAAACTAATAATAAGTGTAATTATTAACGAAAGAATATATATTAATGAGTTAGGATACTGCCTAAATAATCGATTTGAAAAGAATTTTTCAATTTTCTCAATTGATACATTAATTCTTAATAAATTGAATTTTAATATGTTTGATATATTTAAAAAATTTATATGTTTTATTGCATTTAATATATCCACAAGATCCTCCATGTTTTATTTCAGAGCATTTGATATTCAAATGCTCTGAAAAGATAGTTTAATAGAATACCTTATGTTTCCCTAAATATCTTATTCCAAAATAAACTCCTAATGCAGCAATTAATATTCCACCAGCTATTACAAAAGGATTACCTGAAATTGAAGAGATTTTAGCAAAAAACTTATTCAAAGGAACTCCTATTCCTAGATAAGCTGCTGTAAATGTTGCAAAAGATTTCATAGAAGTACATAAATTTCTGAAAATTCCTTGCCCAGCAGCTTTAGGCATTAACTTTTCACTCAAAGCTTTCCAATTTTTTTCAAAGATTTTTCCACTCCATGATGAACTAAAAATACCCCAACCTCCATTAACATCATACATCTCATCCTCATTCATGATTAACCATGAATTGTCTAATGCCATACTATACATATTTTCACCTTCCATTCTACCACATATTTTTTTCCATTATTAATTAATCTATTAGCGACGTCTTTCTAATTTCATAATTAATAAATTACCCTCTCTACCCTGACAAAGTGGTTTTTGCCCTCACCAAATATTTTTTTTATTTACTCAACCCCAACATGAACTTCAATATTTATTATGTTTTTTTGCTTCAGCTTTTTTTCTTTTGCCATATTATTTACTACTTGATGTACAGCTGTTATTGGTCTTAGTGCTTTCTTTTGAATATACTGTTGTACTTCTTTTGTAGCCATATTCGCATTCTGCGGATGACCAACATATTTAGAACTAATTGTGTTTGCTAATTTATATTCTGGGATAAAGCGATAGATATTATTTCCTTTAATAGGCTGATTAGCCTCAACCATAAATTCCATATCTAACCTCTGAATCCCCGTTTCAAAGTTTAACCCTTGTGTTATAGTTAATACCCTCATTGTTTTTGCCCCAAACGAGGATACATAATCACTCATCTTAGAAATGATTGTATCTATATCATTGTTTAGAATTAAAGCTCGGTATCTAATAATATTTTTTAAAAGGAGCTTTGAATTTTCGCTTACAAATTCCATCTTAATCAAATATCCATAATCCTAGTTTTTCGATAACCCAATATAAATATCTTTGCT
>CALFRW010000007.1 GCA_937919135.1 uncultured Haloplasmataceae bacterium | reverse complement strand
CCACTTATTAAATGTGGTGGTGTTATATCAAAAGCTGGGTAATAACCTTTAACGTTCTCTTTAGTATGTCGGATACCATGACACTCTAATACCATTAGCGGATTTCGTTCTTCAATTGTAACTTTATCAAGCGTCGTATTATCAGGAATACCAGTAACAAAATAGGGAATACCAAAATGTTTAGCTACAATCGCTATTTGAAATGTTCCCACTTTATTAACGATATTACCATCAAGACAAATTGAATCTGCAGCTGATGTAAATAGTGCAATTTGCTTTTCTTTCATCGTATGTGCAACCATATTATCAGTGATAACTGTAGTGTCAATTCCTTGGTCAATACTAACACTTGATGTTAACCTTGCTCCTTGTAAATATGGACGCGTTTCTGGTACGAATAGTTTAATGTTTTTATGACGCTTTTTAGTTTCTCTTAACATCATTCCAACAATTGTTTCACCAAAACATTGTGTCATTATATTACCATCCTGGGGAAACATGTCGACTAAATATTTTGCTACTTGTTCCATCCTAGCATAGCGACGATTTAATGAAGCGATTGTATCATGAAAAATTGCTTCATCAACTTTTTTATTTTCATTTAATGCCTTTTCTGCTACCTTTAAACAGCGATTTACAATAAGTTTAATGCGACTAGCGGTTGTTGGTCTGGCGTTAACAAACTTATATGCAGCAGTTTTCAAAAATGCTTTTTGGTTATTAATTGATAAATGACGACATTCATATGCAGCAAGTGCCATACCCATACCAGTAGCTGTATAAGGTCCTGCACTTTGTGTTACCATATCCGTTAACGCTTGAGCTACTTCTTCATGTTTTGAACAGTTAACAAATTTAACCCGAGTGGGATAAATTCTGCGATCCAGAATTTTAACTGTTCCTCCCTCATACCACGCAACATTCTCATATTTTAGGATAAAAGCTAAATCATAATCTTGCCTCATCATCTTTTTACTCCTTTTTAAATCGTCCTAATACATTAGCCATTTCTTCCGCGGTTAAAATAACCGGATTCCCTAATGTTTTCGTACGATAATAAATTTCTGCACAAAACTCTATTTCCAAGGCAATTGAAAATGCCTGAGGTAAATCCTTGGAACCTGTTAACAATCCATGATTCGCAAGTAACACCGCATAACGATTTTCCATTGCCTGATAAGCATTTTCTGCTAATTCTTTTGTACCATAAGTAGCATATTTAGCACAACGAACATTATCCCCTCCTGCAGTTGCTACTAAATAATGTACTGCAGGTATTTCACTATTAATCGAAGCTAAAGTTGTCGCATAGACAGAATGAACATGAACTAATGCTCTTATATCATTACGTCTACGATAAAAAATTTGATGCATTGAATATTCACTCGAAGGTTTTTTATTGCCTTCAACCACATTTCCGCACAAATCCATTACGATTATATCTTCCTGTTGGATTTTAGCATAGTCCATTCCACTAGGTGTTATTAACAGCTGTTTTTTATCAGGAAGATAGATACTAATATTACCACTAGTGCCTGTCGTTAATTTACTTTCAATTAATTTCTTTCCATACGCAACAATTAGTTCTCGCTCTTTTGGATAAAGCATTTTTCCACCTCTTAAACATTATTATTATTTATATTTTAACATATATTTGAAAAAGGCACACCAGTAGGTATGCCTTAATTAATGGTTGTATAATATTTGGTGTGGGTAGATAACCTACACCACTTTTTTATGACAAAA
>CALFRW010000006.1 GCA_937919135.1 uncultured Haloplasmataceae bacterium | reverse complement strand
CTAACAATCCCAAAATTAGCATTCATTGGTTGAAAATGTTTAGGATTACAACTCGTTATATAATGACTCATTGCTCCGATAATGGTTTCTTGAGGGAAATTAATTAATGATTTTTCCTCTAGTAATCGTACCATATTAATTCCCGCTACTAATCCTGAAGCTGCACTTTCAACATAACCTTCAACGCCTGTTAACTGACCCGCAAAAAACAAATTATCATGTTCCTTATATTGATATGTTGGTTTAAGAAATAAGGGTGAATTGATAAAAGAATTACGATGCATCACACCATAACGTAATATTTGTACATTTTCTAATCCTGGGATTAAACTAAACACTCTTTTTTGTTCAGGGAATTTTAAATGGGTTTGAAAACCCACCATATTATACATCGTCTTTTCTCGATTATCTTGTCGTAGTTGAATTACAGCATAAGGGGTTGTACCAGTTTTAGGATCTTCTAATCCTACCGGTTTTAAAGGTCCAAATAATAAGGTTTCTTTACCGCGTTTTGCCATTACCTCAATGGGCATACATCCTTCAAAGAAGATTTCAGCTTCAAATGCCTTAGGTTTCACGACTTCAGCATTAATTAATGCTTCATAAAAAATGGTAAATTCATTTTCAGTCATGGGACAATTAATATAATCAGCTTCACCTTTATCATAACGTGATTTAAAATAGACCTTGGAAAAGTCAATTGAATCCTTATCAACAATTGGTGCAGCAGCATCATAAAAATAATAATATGCTTTTCCTAATAAGTTTTGGACCGCCTGACTTAATTTAGGACTTGTGAGTGGACCAGTAGCGATAATCGTATACCCTTCTGGGATTGACGATACTTCTTCATTAATAATTTCTACATTAGGAAAGCTTTTTATTATCTCCGTTACTTGACGAGAAAATATTTCTCGATCAACAGCTAACGCACTACCAGCAGGAACTTTAGCTTCATTAGCACAATTTATAATTAAAGAATCTAAAATCTTCATTTCAGCTTTTAATAAGCCAACAGCATTTTCGATACTATTAGATCGTAGTGAATTACTACATACAAGTTCAGCAAAAAACGGACTTTGATGAGCTGGAGTATACTTTTTCGGACGCATTTCATACAAGCGTACTTTAAATCCACGTTTTGCCAGTTGGTAACATGCTTCACTTCCTGCAAGTCCAGCTCCAATAATATTTACAACCATATATCCACTCCTATTGATGTACTAACTTTATTGTATCATTTTCTTTAACTTTTTAAAGATTTTTTCCCTCTTTTACCGAATTTCTTTGATTTATATAGTGAAGGAGGTGAGATAATGAATAAATCTTTCGACGCCAAAACACTAATTCTCGTCTTTGATAATGGTGTGGATAAAAATGGTAATCCAGCATATACCCGTAAATCAATTAAAAATATCCGCGAAGAAGTAACAGAAGCAGTTTTATATGATGTTGGATTAGCACTCGCAAAATTATTTGACAAAGTGATACTTAATGTTTGTGTTGATGAAGACTATGTTTTACTAGCTGTTTAAGAAATAAAAAGTTTTAAAAGGAGGTGAGAAGATGAACGAAGAAAGAAAAATACAATTGGTTTTTAATACCGAGAACAACAAAACTTTATCGATTTATATTGATGAGCCCAAAGAACCTTATAATGAACAAGATATTAAAGAGGCAATGGAAGCAATTATCACAAATAATGTAATTTCAGGCAAAAATGGTGCTGTAGTCGGGATTAAAGGTGCATACTATATAACTAGAACAAAACAAGATATTATCCTTCCATAATTGATAAAACTCGTAAGTGCATTTGACTTACGAGTTTTTACTACCTCATATCGAGATGGTAAAATTACCTAGTACCGGTGAGATAAATTTCCTTTCTACATTAACGATTTGATTTTCGTTAAGTATCAATTGGGGCAAATTATTGAAGTACTTTAATGCATCATATTCCACTTTATATTTTAGTAAAATATCAGCGATGGTTTCAGTGCCCGTTAATCGATGTTGAGATAATTTAATACAGTGGTTTTCCGGCAAGGGAACTAAGATTATTTGTTGATTAAATAGAGTAAGTTTTTTGATATCATTTAGTTTTTCAAAATCAGTAAATGATGTATTATACTTTTCAATAATTTTCGAAATAGTATCACCAGGTCTCGTTTTATAGAAATTGCTCACAAGAATACTCAGACCCCTTTTATGTACTCTACTATAAAATATGCCTATCAACACTTTTCGCATAGGCTTTATTATTAGTTAAAGTTAAAATAATCATAAAAGTTAGGACTTTGTCTTAGCTCATTTAGTTCTTCGTCAATTAACATATATTTATACAAATCACGATATAATTTAATAGCGCTTTGTAAATCCTTTATCGCTTTCTTGTTTTCACCGCTTAAAGCATAACAACAGGCACGATTATAAAATAACACATCCGCTTCGGGATGATGTTTAATTCCTTCAGTATATATCTCGATTGCTTTATGATAATCATGAAATTTATCTTTGTAGATGATTGCTAAATTAAGATATGTATAAGCATAATTAGTTGAGAGTAATAGTGACTTCTTATAACTTTCAATTGCTAAATCTGTTTCATTAAATTTATTATAAACGACACCGAAATTGAAATATAATAAATGATTATTTTGATTTATTTCTTCAGCTTTAAGAAATAAATTCAAAGCTTTGTCATTTTCATTTAAGGATTCATAGATTGAGCCTAAATTTAAGTAAGCATAAAAATATTTAGGATTAATCGCAATAACCTTTTCATAATAATATATAGCAAGCATCACCTTTTTATTTTCATCATAAATATTAGCTAAGAAAAAGTGGGCTTCGTAATAATTTGGTTCTAACCTAATAGCTTCTTTATAATATGCGATAGCTTTTTCAGTTTGTTTTAAGTTATCATAAATCGTCGCCATACCATAATAACATCTTGCATCATCAGAATCGATTAATAAAGCTTTTTCATAATAATTAATTGCTGTTTTGACTTCTCCAAGTTCATCATATAATAAAGCAATTTCAATTAATAATTCTATTGAATCATTTATTATGCTTTCGATTTCTAAATAATAATTTAGCGCACCCCTTAAATCCTTTTCTAGATAACATGCTTTTGCTTTTGCTAATAGGGCTTCAATCATCTTATCACCTGCTTAAATGTTTTGCGAGGATATTTTTAAAATGCTTAATATCGATTGGTTTAGATAAATAGTCTTTCATACCAATTAATAAATATTCTTTTATTTGATCGCTGAATGCGTTAGCGGTTAAGGCAATTATCGGAATTTCTTGATATTGGATTAAACTTTTAATAATTTTTGTCGCTTCAATCCCATTTAAATTAGGCATTTGAATATCCATTAGGATTATATCATATAAATGGTCTTTACACATATTAACAGCTTCGATGCCATCGGATGCGATGGTAATATCATGTTTATCAAATACTGTAAAAATCTCTTTGATAAATACTTGATTAATTAAATTATCTTCACATACTAATATTGATTTATCTTTAATAATATTAATAAATGTTTCATTACTAACATCGTGTTCTAGATGCAAGTTCTCAGGTATCGTTCGACTAATTTTAAACTTTGTAATAAACGAAAAAATTGTCCCCACATTTTCTTTACTAGTAACAGTTATATCTCCATCCATCAATCTAATTAAATCCCGAGCAATAGATAATCCCAGACCAGTTCCTCTATATAAACTACTTTGACTAGTAACTTGTACAAAAGGTACAAAAATTGCATCTATTTGATCATTCGGAATTCCAATTCCCGAATCCGTAATAATATATTCTAAAAATATCGCTTCATTTGTATAACCAAATACTTTTACTTCTAATTTAACGACACCTTCATCGGTAAATTTAATCGCATTCGAACATAAGTTAATTAATACTTGTTTTAACCGCGTGGGATCAATATCTAGATATTGGGGTATTTGTTGCCCTACATTATAAACGAATTCGATATTTTTCTTCGCTGCTTGAATACTTAATAAATCATACACTTCCTTAATAAGATTAATAATCTTTGTTGGTTGTGTTTTTAAGGTAAACTGTTTAGAATCAATTTTAGCATAGTCAAGAATATCATTTACCTTTTGTAGCAGTATTTCCGATGAGTTTTGGATACAATCAAAATATTCTTCGACTTTAGAAGTATTATTTAACCCAATCTTCTGAGTCAGCTGTGTATAGCCAATGATGGAATTAAGCGGTGTTCGCATATCGTGTGACATATTAGCAAGAAATAATAATTTTGATTTATTACTTTTATTCGCTTCGTTTAATTCTAACTGTAAATTTTGAATGATGTTCTCATACTTACTTTTACTTAAAAAGCTTATTTTTTTAAAAACCTTAAAGATTTTAGCGAATTCATCATATAGAAAATTAGTTTCATCAATATTTTCATAGAAATTTAAATCGTTTTCCTGTTCTACTGCATGGGTAAAATGTTTAAATGGTCTTTTAACAATCAGCTTAACTTTAAGCCACAAAATAAACATTACTAATCCTAAGATTATTAAGGAAAAAATAATCGGTATCAGGTTATTGTTTATTACCGCAAGGTAAATCTCTGTCCTTATTAACTGTGTTGACAGATAATAGTTATGATTATATATATTAATTTTTCGACAATAATTAAATTCTTGTTGCTTAAATACGCTATTAATATTAAACTGATTATTACTAATTTGACATTTATTTACCAGCTTAGAGTTATATTTTACGTCATTAAATAGAGCATCATTAATAATATACAACAAATAAATATTGCTTTCATTTTTATTAATAATCACAGTTTCATTAGCTAGTATTGCATCAGAAATAATCGGCGTCATTGAAGCTGCTTCTAACAAAGAAAAATCGATCTCATTTAATAAGGTTGTATATTGATAGTCAATATGATTATTTTCAATTAGTACCAAATTCTTAAAATAAGCGCTATTTTCGAAAATTCTATCAAGATGTTCATCTCTATTTTCATGAACACTACCAATAATGGAATTGACAATATTATCATAGCTATTATATAATATTACTTGTTTTTCAAGCATTAATAACGCACTTTCATTATTTGCTACTAAAGATTTATTAATTCTTTTATGCTCTGAATAACTTGTTAACACCAAAAAAGTTAGTAAAAAAATAAAATAGATTATTATAACCAAAAATAATAACGTTCGATTTACATGCTGGTAAATTGTCTTCATTTGAATCACCTCAAAATCTGATAACAATAGTCTAATTATAAATTATTCTCGTGGACAATAATGTCGAAATATGTACAAAACATAACATTATTACTATTTATTATAGAATAATAATAAATTAACAGCAATCTTATTTATGATATAGTTTAAAAAATTAACAAAAAAGGTCTAAAGAATAAAACTAAACTCTTTATACCTTAAATAATACATGATATAATATAAATATTATGGAGGTTTTAAGATGAATGCTCAATTAGATAATAATATGCCTAAGAAATTATTTTTAATTATTTTTTATTTTATAACGATGTATATCGTGGCTAATCTTCTTGCCATTATCTTATACGGTAGTTTATTAGTTTCTTACCCTAATAATCCAAATAATGAAAATTTGGCGATGACATTAACAAATTTACTTTGTTATGCAATCATGGTATTTACCTTTTTATTTGTTTTAGACAATTATTTTAAAGACCATTTTTATCACTTTAAAAAGAAGTTCTTTTACTATATTGGGATTGCGATTGCTGGTTGGTTTTTCTATCTCTTTTTAAATGTTATTATTAATATGATAATGGAAATGACTCAATTTGTCCAAAGGGATACACAAAATCAAGAAGCAATTGTTGAGACATTAAAATACCCTTTATTATCTATTCCGATGATTGTCATTGGCGCCCCCATCGTTGAAGAAGTTATTTTTAGAGGGGTAATCTTTAATTTAGCGAAAAATTTAAAGCTTCCACATAAACTTAATATCGTCCTCGCTTTTATTTTAAGTTCTTCATTATTTGGTCTAATTCATGTCCTAACCGCATATATCATATCTGGGGACTATACAGAATTGATTTTAGGAATACCTTACATTGCCGCAGGATTTGCTCTAACTCTTGTTTATTACCTGACGAATAATATTTTCGTACCAATTGTGATGCATGGCATCCAAAATGGGGTTAGTGTTTTCGCACTATTATTATTAGGGCTTTTACCAGAGGAACCACCTATGAAGATGGTAGCCCTGATTCAATATTTATTTCCCTATTTATAATGATGAAATAATTAAATATCCAATAATAATACACAAGGTAACTATTAAAATGATAGTACCTTTTTTTCTTTTTTTCTTGCAACAGTCCATAATTTCACTCCTAAATAAAGATTGATCCAACTTGGTAAACGATGAAGCTAACAAAATAAGCGACAGCAAAAGTAAATAGTAATGAAGATAATGTAAAACGAAGTGATTTTGTTTCTTGGTGAATTGTCCCAACAGTCGCAAGACATGGTAAATAAAGCAGGCTAAAAACCATAAAACTAAAAGCACTTAAACCTGTAAAAGCTGTTGACACTAATGCTTCGCCACCATAAATCACCATCATTGATGAAAAGATTAACTCTTTAGCTAAAAAGCCCACAATTAAACTACTTGAAGCTTGCCAAGCTCCAAAACCGATCGGTTTAAAAAGCGGAGCAAAAAAATTACCGAGATATGCTAAGAAACTTGTATCTTGAGTTTTTGCTACACCACCAGGTCCAACATATTGTAAAAACCAGAGGACGATTGTACCTAACAAAATAAACTTCCCAGCTTTAGCGATAAAATCATTAATCATCAGTTTTGTCTGACGATAAACATTTTTACCACTAGGTAAACGGTATGGTGGGATTTC
This sequence comes from uncultured Haloplasmataceae bacterium, assembly GCA_937919135.1. GTDB lineage: Bacteria > Bacillota_I > Bacilli_A > Haloplasmatales > Haloplasmataceae > CALFRW01. The sequence continues at coordinate 12,756 of CALFRW010000006.1, read as the reverse complement.
TAAAACAAATTGATTTGCAGTATTTTTAAAGATTGATAATGATAGTAGTTTTGCTGAAATTAACGCCACTAAAGCACCAATAATGTACATACTTAAAATTACTAAAGCTTTATATTTATCAAAAAACAAGGTGGCCATTAGTGCGTAGACAGGTATTCTTGCTGAACAACTCATAAACGGAATAATTAAAATCGTTAAAAGTCTTTCCTTTTTATCAGCGATTGTTCTTGTAGCCATTATTGCTGGTACATTACAACCTATCCCTGTTACTAAAGGGATAATGGATTTACCATTAAGTCCAAACTTCGATAACAATGTATCAAGCATTATCGCTACCCGTGCCATATATCCCGTGCTTTCAATAACTGCGAGCATTAAAAATAAAATCGCAATTTGAGGTACAAATACTAAGATCCCACCTACACCAGCAATCACTCCATCAAGGAGTAAACTTATAAGAATCCCCTCTTCCTTAGCACCAAAAAACAATAATATATTTTCAATAAATGGGGAAAAGGATTCAGAAATAAAAATATCAATACCATCACTTAAAATGGTTCCCAATAAATCAAAAGTAAAAAAGTAAATGCTAAACATTACCGCAAAAAAGATTAATAGGCCATAAAATGGATGCATTACAATACGATCAAGCTTATGATTTTTTATTTTTAGATAATTTTTATTAGATACTGTTGTTAAACAATCGTTAATTAAATTATTTATAAATTCGCGGCGATAATTAAATATTGCTCCTTTTAATGAAAAACCTAGTTTATCATTAATTACCGTTTCTTCACATGAACTTATAATTAAGCTAATTTTAGCTTTATCACTTACCTCAATATAGTTTAAGATATCTTTATTACCTTCTAAAATCTGGAGTGCCGCCCAGCGATTAAGAGTAGGGTTATTGTTTTTATCCATTAAAGCGATAAGGTTATCAATTGCTTTTTCAATAGCCATTCCATAATATAACTTAAAACCTTGATTATCAGCAACAGCTTTTAGTTCATTTAATAAATCATCCAACCCTTCTTTCGTACGAGCTGAAATACTAACCGCTTTACTTTTTAATTTCGTTCTTAATTTAACGATATCAAGCCTTTTTCCGGAGTTGACTAATTCGTCTATCATGTTTAACACGAGAACAACGGGCTTTCCTAATTCTAATAATTGAATCGTTAAATGTAGATTCCGCTTTAAATGTGCTGAATCAATCACATTTATAATACCATCATATTCATCCGTTAAAAGCGATTTAGTTACAATTCCTTCATCTTCACTTGTAGGAGATACACTATAAGTACCTGGTAAATCAATTAAATCTCCATGAATAAATATTCCCTGTTTTTTTTCGACAGTTATGCCGCCATAATTGCCTACATGCGCATAAGTTTTGCTCATTAAATTAAATACTGATGACTTTCCTACATTGGGATTTCCAATTAACAAGTAGCGCATTATTTCACCCACCTATTTGAATATTTTTAGCATCCTTTTGCCGAATACAAATTTCTACATCTTCGATTTCTATAATAAACAACTGATTGAAATTGATTTTATTTAATAACTTAACTTTAGCACAAGGCATAATTCCCAAGTCTAAAAAACGATGAAAAACTTGTCTACTGATTCCATCCATACTTTTAATTACACTGGTATCGCCGATATTCATATCATATATCGTTTTCATTCTGCCACCTCTAATTGATAACGATTATCATTTACTATTATATTATAGTTTTTAAGCAGTGAAATGTCAATTAATATTGTAAATTTGTCAACTTAAATGCATAACGTTAAAGCCTTTTTATATATATTAATATAGATAGTAAGGTGATAATATGATTAAATTATTTAAAAACTTTGTTGTGGCTATTTTTATTGTCCTCTCAATAATATTTATGATAATCGAAACAGAAAATGTGATTAATAGTGTAAAAAATGCGATTATGTTATGGTCAACAAAAGTATTTCCCGTCTTATTTCCTTTTTATATATTTAGTACGCTCGCAATTAAGAACGGTATTGCCCATTTTATTGGTGATTTAGTACACCCGATCACAAAACGATTATTTAAAACCTCATCAATCAGTGGTTTCGTTTTTATCATGTCACTACTTTCTGGGAATCCCTCAAGCGCTATTATTATCAGCCATCTTTATGAAGAAGGAGCGCTTTCACAAAGGGAAGCCCAACATCTTCTAGCTTTTTGTGTATTTTCTAATCCTTTATTTTGTATTGGGACAATCGGGATTACCTATTTTCATAATGTAACTATCGGTTATATTGTATTTATTAGTCATGTACTAGGCAATGTCATTATCGGTATTTTAATGCGTGGTAATATTAAAGGCCAAGAAGAACATCATTTTTCAATTAAAAGAGCATATGAAAAAATGCTTAAACAAAAGCAACAAAACAAAACTAAATTTAGTGACTCTTTAACGCATATCCTTCAAAATGGTATTAATACGATGTTTTTAATTGCTGGATTTATGATTTTCTATAATTTAATAATTGTGATGATCTCTTTTTCACATATTATTCCGTTATCGTATTATTTTTTACAATTTATCTTAAATAAATTCAATATTAGTTTACCTATTTATCAAGCTTTTTCAATTGGTCTGTTTGAAATGGTATTAGGGATTGATAATACCGTTAATAGTAATATCCCCTTAAGAGCTATGGTAACCATTATCACGATGCTCATTTCCTTTGGTGGTTTATCGATTCACTCCCAAATCCAAAGCATTTTAATGAAAGTAAAGTTGAGATACTTACCCTTTTTTATTTCTCGGTTAGCACAAGTAGTTTTTAGTGGCATCATCGCTTACCTAACTTTTCCGCTAATTTATAAAGAAAGGGCAACTCCTACTGGAAAAATTGCATTTATCTCAATCAAAGAGCGAAACTTTATTCTAATAGCGATTATTATTTTAATCATTACTTTATTATTTTATTTATTCAAAAATAAAAAGGTAGCTGTTAAACATTAACAACTACCTATTTTTTGATAAACTTTAGTAGCAACACTAGGTGGAACAAATTTCGATATATCGCCTTTAAATAAAGCTATTTCCTTAACCATACTTGAAGAAAAATATGAATATTCGGTTTTTGTCATCATAAATACGGTATCAACATTTGGGTTTAATAAGAGATTGGTTGATGCCATTTGTAGTTCATATTCAAAATCGGTAATGGCTCTTAAGCCCCTTAATATTACTGTCGCATTTATTTCTTTCGAAAAATTAGCAATTAATTTATCACAGATTACAATTTTAATGTTATGGTATTTTTTAGTTGCATCTTCAAGCATTGCTTTTCTTTCTTCTATTGTAAACAAAGATTTCTTACTAGGATTTATTGATATTGCGATATATAAAGTATCAAATACTTTACTTCCTCTATCAATTAAATCCAGATGTCCATACGTCAAAGGATCGAAAGACCCAGGGTAAACTCCGATTTTATTCATTATTATCACCAGTCTTTTTATATATCGTTATTTTACTAATACCATATAAATACTCTTTTTCCATAACTAAATCTTGATAACTACTAAAAAGCTCATTCGTTTTTAAACATTCAACAGTAACAGTTGCATACCGATTCAATAAATTTTTATCTACTAATGTAACTAGTATATCATTAATCTGATGATTTTTATATGGCGGATCCAAAAAAACATAATCAAATTTGTCTTTATGATAATTTTTAAGAAACAAATTAGCATCAATTTTGTAGACTTCACTATAATCACTAATAGCTAATTGCTTAAGATTATTAACAATTGTTTGGTAGGCAAGATAACTTTTTTCAACGAAAACACATTTGTCTAAACCTCTACTAATTGCTTCAATTCCCAGGTTACCACTGCCACTATATAAATCAAGCCCGACTCCGCCAGCAAAAAATTGCCCCAAAATATTAAAAACAGCTTCTTTAACTTTATCTAATGTCGGTCTTGTATTTTTTCCCGGTACAGGTTTTATTGTTCTTCCACGTAAAAATCCAGCAACAACTCTCATGTAAACACCTCATTCATTAGTATTTTACCATAAATATCCATTAAAAAAAGTGATGAAATCACTTTATTTAAATATTCTTTTAATTATCTTTAACTTATTATCAGTATAAGGTGGATAACGCAAACTAGTATCGAAGTTCCCTTTTTTAAAAATACTTTTTTGATAAGTAAATGTGGTAAAAGATGCATATCCATGATATCTTCCCATTCCACTATTACCAACTCCACCAAATGGTAAATATGGTGTTGATAAATGGATGAGCGTATCATTAATACAAGCTCCACCAAAATCAAGTTGATTTATGATTTCTTTTTCCACTAATTTATCGGTTGTGAAAAGATATAAAGCGAGTGGCTTTGGTTTCTTTTTAATATATGTAATTACTTCACTTAAGTCACTAAACGCTATTATTGGCAAAATTGGTCCAAAGATTTCTTCATTCATAACTTTATCATCGTTATTAATATCAGTTACAATTGTAGGTTCTAGCTTTAACTGATTTAGATTAGTTTTACCACCATAAACAATTTTATTCTTTTCAAGATAACCATTTAAGCGGTTAAACTGTTTTTGATTAATAAGCTTAGGATAATAATCATTATCTAAAGCTTTTGGATAATATTTATCTACAGCATTAATAATGGCGTTTATTAACTCTTCTTTAATATCTTTATGAGCTAAGAGATAATCAGGTGCAACACAAGTTTGACCAGCATTTAATAATTTACCATATATTATCGCCCTAGCAGCTTTACTAATATCAGCATCCTTATAAACAATACAGGGACTTTTTCCGCCTAATTCTAACGTTACTGGCGTTAAATACTTACTAGCTTTTTCCATAATAATTTTACCAACATTAACACTTCCTGTAAAAAAGATATAATCATACTCATAATCTAGGATATCTCTATCTCCCTCCACAACAGCTATCTGTTCTGGTTTAAAATATTCCTCGATCATCTTTACAATTACTTTCGAAGTGTTACCCGACTGCGTTGATGGTTTAAGGATAATCGTATTTCCCGCAGCAAGCGCTCCAATTAAAGGTAAAAAGCTAAGTTGAAAGGGATAATTCCAAGGTGAAATAATAAGTACGACGCCATATGGCTCTCGTTTAACAAAACTTTTCGAACCAAAAAATATTTTCGGTGTCTTAACTTTATTTACCTTACTCCATTTAGGTAACTTTTTAATTTGATAATTAATTTCCTGATATACTAACCCAACTTCAGTAACAAAAGCTTCGTATCTTGATTTACCTAAATCCTTGTTTAAAGCATCAAGAATAAGCTCTTCATATAATTTAATAACTTGTTTTAATTTCCGTAAACTATTAATGCGAAAACTCACCTTTTTAGTTTCATTGGTATTAAAATATTCCCGTTGGCGCTTAATTATTTCTAACATCGTCCACCTCATAAATAATATTAACTCAATTATAATACATAGTTGATAATTTAGGCAAATAACAGTTATATTATTTACATTATTTTATGATTAAGTTATAATATAAAAAGTATACATCAATAGGAGGTATTAAATGAAGAAGTTTTTAACAATTACAGGCATCATTGTAGCAGCCTTAATTCTTGGCATTATTTTATTAGGCGGGAAATCTCAAGTCGAAAAGGTTGAGAAAGCTATCGAAGATGGAGATTCCTTTGTCCTTGTTATTAGTAGCCTTGATTGTCCAGCATGTAAAAATTATAAAGATTTTACTTTAACATATTATGAAGAAGACCCAATTATTCCACTTTATGTCTTAGAGATAGAGGATGCTTTTAAAAATGATGCGAATAGATTGTATGAGTTCTTAATAAGATATGAATTAATTGATTCGCCAGAAGATAATTTTTCTACCCCAACCACATTTATAGTTAAAAATGGTACTTTTAAAAGTATCGGTGAAAATGATAAGAAGGGTAAGGAAGGACCTATCCCACTAGGTGAATTGAAAGATTTAATAAATAATGCATAAAAAACACCACCATTAATTTTAAATGGTGGTTTTTTTATCCACTTTGATAAGTAAATGTTTCCACAAAAGATTTATCATCTTGTTTCATTACTATCAGTGTTGTATTTACATAGGGAATAATTACCTCAATTCTTCCTGGAGGAACTGCGATCATTAATTGAATATCTAGTTGTTGATAAAAGTTCATCATAGCTTGGATTCTTCCTTCATCCATATTATTAAATGCTTCATCAAACATCACAAAACAAGCGGGTGAATTTTGCTTTTTATGAGAAATAAGTTGCTCAAAACTAGCACCGATTACTACATAAAACGGTGTCTGTGTCTCGCCCCCACTTTTTTCACGGTTTACTTTAGAAAAATAAGTAACTTCTCCACTTTCATCTGTTATTTTAATATCATAACTCATATAGTTCCGATAATCACAATAAGCTGTAACTAATTCATATGCCTCATCAGCAACAAGTTTATCAAATAACTGACATAAAATAATTTTATTTTGTTCATTAATACCCTCTTCAAATAAAGGTAGTTCATAATTAATCTCATTCATTATTACTTCATAATATTGTTTATATTCTTGATTATTACTTGGTTGATAAATAAACTCATATTCATCTTGACCAAATTTTTCCCTTTTTAGAGCTTGATTTAAATACTTTAACTCCTGTTGCGCATTAAAAATATTCTCTCTTAATTGATAGATAAACTGTTCCTTAAATGCGTTTTCACATTTTTTCCTTGCTTCACTTGCTTTATTCTCATATTTTACTAACTCATATGTTTTTATTTGTTTTAACTCAGCTAAATATGCTTCAATATCTTCTAATGTTGTATCATATGGTACTTGATAGTTTAACTTATATTGATTCATTTTCGTTAATATCGTAACCTTTAGATCTTTTATTTTATTCTCAGTGATTTTGGTTTCATCATGGCATTGTTCTAACACTTTATTGATATTATTAAATTGCTTCATTAAATCCTCATAGTAACTAATTACTAGCGTATCAGTATTTACTTCATTATCAAATTTTGTACTTTCTATTTGTGCTTCCTTATTATCTATTTCACTACTTAATTTACCAAGTTTAACTAAAAGCCTATTTTTATCTTGTTCTAATTTATGTAAAAAGCTTTCTTGTTCATTTAACTCTTGTTTTATCTCCTTAAGTTCTGAACCTAGCTTAAAACCTTTTTGCTTATTAATATTTAATTCTAAACTCTGTTTTAAACTGATTAATTCATTAACTACCTGGTAATTACCGATTAGATAATCTAATTGATTTGCTTTAATCTTTTTAAGCTTAAACTCTTTTTCATTAATGTCAGCGTTTATTTTATTAATTGTATTATCGATGTTATTTTTAATACCCGTTATGTTATTTAAGCGAATCTTAATCGCATTAATCCCGATATATGGTATTTCATAAATAAATTTATTAATTAACCGAGCTGTATGATTTTGATAAACGATACCTGTTTTAGTGATTGCTTGAGGATATTTTTTTAACTCCTCAACATTTTCACAACAAATAATCCTTCCTAAAAGCAAGTTAAGATAGTTTTTACTTAAAAAAGAATTAGCTTTTACCTTTTCAGCTAATGAATTAGGCTTTATTTCACTGCCTTTTAATGCTTTAGTATTAACAATACCGATACCATATAAGTTTTCCTTACGAGCTTTTTCTGATACCTTTAAAGCATAATCAAAATATTCAGGTTCGACGATTAAATCAAACCGGCGATTACCTAAATAACCTTCAACCGCATTCCTCCATGTTTCATCCCTAATCTCTAATAATTCACATAATGCATATACATGATAATTTCTTTTTATTAATTGACTAATACTTTTCTCAATTAAAGACTTTAATCGTAATAAACGCTTGTCAAAGCTAAGCTGATTTTTATGGAGACTATTTATTTCTTGTACTATTTCTTCTCTTTTTTGGATGTTTTCTGTTAATGATTTCTTTAAATCTAATCCTTCACTATATAATCTAATTGATATTTGTTCATACATTTTTTTTATCTCATGTAAATAATTTAACAATTTAGCTTCATCAATTTGCGAACTAAAAATAAAACCTTTCTTTACAAACTCGCCCTTATAAACAAAATCTAGGATATGTTCTTCAGCGATCATTATTTCCTTGAAATCACAAACTGTTTTTTCCTTAACAGCTATTTTTTGTTTAATAGACTTAAGCTTTAAATCCAAATCTTTGTAATACTTATAAGGGGAATCATGTAAATATTGTTTAAGTTCATCGATATCAGTATTTATTTTTTTGATCTCAATACCCACACCATTAATTTCGGTTTCTGTATCTTGATAACTTTGCTTCAACTGTTTAATTTGTTTTTCGATAATTGTTTTATGATGTAACTGTAGTTGATATTTACTATAATTATGTAATCGGTTTAAAATATCGCTCTTATCTAATAAACTTAAATAATCCACATATAAAGTATTAATCGCTCCTAATTGTTTTTCCTTTTCTTTAATCTCTTCCAATAAAATTTCGAAATCACGATAACTATTCACACTTTGTCTTAATTCTTCTAATGAAATATCCTTTTGATTAAGCAAAAAATCATAAACAAACTTATTTAATTCCGCTATTGGCCTAAAAGCCAATGCTTTAGTTATTAAGTCCAGATATCTTTCATTATTGATTTCTAAAACTTTTAAAAAAGCACTCCGTGTTTGTTCCTTAGTTTCATAAAAACTAAATTTTTTTTGCGCTTCTATTAATCCTTGTTTAAATAAACGATAGCCACGGATAAAACTAGTTTTAAAAAATAAATCATCTAAAATCTCTGTATCGTGAACAATATAGAAACGTTCATACATTCTCCTGTTTTTATTTATTTCAATAATGACACCTATAATAAACAAACTATTTGTTTCGGTATCAAAAAATTCTAGCGCTACATGTGTAACAACATCTTGGCTTCGAAGATAAGTCTTACCCTCCCTTCCTAACTTCCCTCTTACATAGCCTTCTAAATCTCTTTTAGCTTGTTGATTAGCAGCTGAATTAAATTTTGCTTTTCCACCTGTTAATACATATTGTAATGCATCAAGTAAAGTTGATTTACCAACACCATTTTCCCCTGATAAAAGGGCATTACCAGATAAGGTAATCGTTTGATTAAGAAAAAGATGCCAATTTATCAGTTTAATCTTTTTTAATTGTTTCATGGTTATCACCTGACTTCTGATAAGTATATAATTGGTCATAAATCTTGTTTATATCTTCATAATTAACCACATATAAAAGTGAGGGGTATAAAATGATTTGTGTCTTTTCAGTAAATTGGCTTTTATTGATAACTTCAATTAAATTATAATGACTAAATAAACTTAAGATTTTTTGTAATTCGGTTTTATTTATTCGCCTTTCCTTTAAACCTGTTGAGGCTAATTTCTCATAAACCTCAGCAATACTTATCGTTACTTTTGTTGTTGCTTTTACTTTTTCTTCATAATAAACCCGCAGTATTAACAAAATTATCGTTTCATTTAAACGTAAATTTAAATAATTAGTGTCTTGCTTATTATATAAAGCAATTACAGAAAATTTTAAATCAAGGATTAACTCACAATCCATCAACATAAAAAAGGTCTTTAATAATTCATAGTTTGTGGTAATAAAAAAATAATCATTTGCATCACTTTGTTTTTGACTTGTTAGATAATTAACTCGCAAAAGTTTATTAACAATCCGTTTAAAATTCACTTGGTCTTTTACTGATAATTGAATTAGTTTCTGATAAAACGTTAAAGCAAGTCCGTTCATGATTTTCTCCTTATAATAAAATTATTAACACAAAAACCATTTTGTTTGTAAAACAATCTTGTTTTTTCAAGTAAATATGATGTGCCTGCATACAGAAAAATGAAAATTAACCGAAGATAATCCGCAAAATTACTTAAAGGTAAATTGCTAGCTGAAAAGTAATCATTACCTTCCAATTGTTCTAAAACAAAATTAGTGATATTTTGTCGACTATATAAGTTACTTTTCAATAATGATTTAATATAATTTTCCTTATCGGTATCTACTAAAGTGGTTTCTGCTTCAAATAGATGATTAGTTGGAGTTAAATTTCTCGTAGGCATTTTATAAAGTGACTTATGGGTCAGATATTTTTGGTTAGATAAATGAAAAAATTGGGGATTAGAAAATGTTTTTTTGTTTTTTACAAAATAACTAATAATTTTATTAATTTTCCAACTTATATCATGCTTATTATTAACAATAAATAATACTTTCGAAATTGATGATTGAATATATTGGGCATTTCTCTTATCAATTGTTTTAATTATTTCATCGAGATTATTTAATCGTGAAATAATATTATAAATTTGTTTATATCCATGGACTTTAGCTATTTCATCGAAGAATTTATGATTAGTATCATCAATACTAAATTCATTCAGTTTACTGATGATATAAGGTCGGTATTTGCTTAAATTATCTGAGGACTGATAATATTCATCAACGACATTTACTTTATAATCAATAAAGAGATTTTTGACAATTGCTTCTGGATTAGTTAGCTCACTTTTATTTGTCAGCTCGGAAAGATATTTATTTATTCTCTCATTTAAAGTACTTAATTTATCCTCGATAACTATTGTATAGTGATAAGTCTGGTCTAAAATAGCAGTTAAATTCTCAACTTTAAGTTCTTTAAGTAATGAATATATCACTTCAAACTCATCATTGTTTTTTAGCTCATTAAACGTTTTTAAAAGCGGGACAGCGTAACAATAAAAGGTAACGAAAACTTCATTATTACCTATTTCACTTTCAAAGATCCAGCCACATTCTTTTAGTTTTCTCAGAATCATTAAAAGATTTTGTTTATTAATATCCAGATATGATTCTAAGAATTCAATTAAAATGTCTTTCTTCGCATTAACTAAATTTCCTTTCGCTAAATAATTATAAATTAATAATAAAGTATCAGCGTATATTGCTTGTTGCTTCGAAGCTAAAACATCAAAAAAAGCTTGAGGAAGAATTTCAAAAATATTAGGTTGCTTCATGAAATCACGCTTTCAACTTTATAATCATATAAATATATATTCAGTTAAAATTAAAAAATTCCTATTATATCAATAGGAATAAGTAAATTCAATTTTCTTAAAAATTACAGATTGATACTACCTAATTCCAAAATAATTCATCTAAAGTTTTATCTAGGGCTTTACATATTTTAAGACATAGTTTTAGCGTCGGGTTATACTTACCATTTTCTATTAATCCAATCGTTTGTCTTGTAACTCCCGTTATAATTGCCAAATCTGCTTGGGATAGAACTTTTTCAATTCTAGCTAACTTCATTTTTAGATTCTTATCACACATAATATCACCTGATACAATATATGTCATTATTATAAGTTTTATATCAGATATATTATTATACTGAGGATATTTAATAATAGATTGCGTTTTATATTTAGACGTAACTTATTAGCTGTGAATTCAGCTTTTGTTTTGATTTTATCTGATTCGATAGTAAATTTTAAACTAAATAAAATCAGGATAATAATTAAATATGGAAAAAAAGCGTAATAAATAAGATAGATGGCATCTATTTCGAGCGAGTAATTAGGTAGTAACAATAAATAAGTTAAAAAGCCATACACTAAATAAGCTATCGTTAGCTCTAACTTATGCTGATTTTTCGAATGTAAGCTACTAATAATAATATATAACATCATCGACATGAGGATAAAAATATATCTAGAGTAATCTTGAAATTCTAAAGCTAAAAAACCACAAATTAATATTAGTAATTGCTTAAATAATAAAGAATAGGAAAAGATTCCCTTTATTAAACGATAAACAATAATTAAAAATAGGAAGATTCCACTTACAAAGAGTATTAATAAATAGTAATTGTTTTTTGTTATTAGTTCAAATGATAAATATTCGGTAAAGATTGCGGATATAATAAAATAATAAGAAATTAATGTATACGCTTTAATATATTTCATCTATAATCTCCTCAAAAAAACTTTTTTTTCGCTTCTATTCGTGATAATTTTTACCAAAAACAACTCAATAATAATATTTACTAAATTATTTTACTTTTTTTAAAAAAATATTAACATATTTTGCATAAAAGCAAATACTCTAACTCATAATATTAATGCAACGAAGAGTTGCACAATTTCATAATGAATCCCCCCCTATTCTTCTATCATACTTCTCCTCTCCCTTTCACATATACTTACTTAGTGACTTATGTCACATCCTATCACTTCAGACCATCGCAAGATGGTCACTTTTTTTTCTTTTTAATAATTTTTTTAACTTTTATACCATATATTTAAATAAGGGAGTGATATAGATGTTAATAAGTACTACTGATTTTATACCTAACAAAGATATCGTGGAATTCAAAGGCTTAGTAAAAGGTACTTCAGTGCGTGCTAAACACATTGGAAAAGATTTTCTCGCAGGATTAAAACATATTGTCGGCGGTGAAATTAATACTTATAAAGAAATGCTTGATGAATCACGCGATTTTGCGATTAGCCGCATGATTAAGGAAGCAGAAGATTTAGGGGCTAATGCGATAACTTCTTGTCGTTTGTCAAGTTCACAAGTAATGCAAGGGGCATCAGAAATGGTCGCATACGGTACCGCAGTAGTTGTTCAAGATAAAGATATCTAGGTTATCATTAAGGGCTCTTAATATAAGCCCTTTTTT
>CALFRW010000005.1 GCA_937919135.1 uncultured Haloplasmataceae bacterium | reverse complement strand
ATTAAAGTATCATACACAAATGTAAAACCCGATATACTACAATTTTTGTTACGTATAAAATGATTGTATGATATTTGGTCCCTTTTTTAAAAAAGGAATGATTTTCTTTACATTTGAAGAATAACGTGATAAAATTAAAAATAATAAAATAACTTTTTAAAAAAGGAATGTATTTCTTCAATAATTAAGAATAACGTGTCAAAATTAAAAAGGAAGGCGAAAATATGAATGTGTATACAGAACTGGCTAAGTATCCGGTTTTTACAATTGATAATGTTAAGAAACTTACAAATAATGAGAAAACGGCTTATTCACAGTTATACCGTTTAATGAAAAGAAATCTGGTTAAGAAGATACGAAAAAATATATACTCCACAGTTAATCCAGCAGCAGGGCAAATTGTAGCTAGTCGTTATCAGGTTGCTTGTGCCATAACAGATACAGCCTATATTTCTCACCATAGTGCCTTTGAATTTTACGGTCTTGCAAATCAAGTTTACTATGAAGTGTACGTTTCTTCAAAAACGAAGTTTAATCACTTTGAATATGATCTGGTGAATTATAAATATGTCGCTTCAAGAATGGATGAGGGGATATCAGAGGCTAAAAACACTACGGGAGTACGTGTAACAGATTTAGAACGAACTGTTATTGATAGTATCCATGATTTTAATAAAATAGGCGGATTTGAAGAACTTTTGAACTGTTTAGAAAGTATACATTATTTAGATGAAGTTAAGTTATTGAATTATCTAGATATTTATAATGTCCAAGGACTGTATCAAAAGGCAGGGTACCTTCTTAACCATTATCGTCATGAAATGCAGTTGTCACAGAAATTTATGGACTACTGTAAAAGTAAGATTGGAAAAAGTAGACGATATCTTGTAATTGAAGAAAAAGATAGAAGCTACTATAATAATGAATGGAAGTTGATGATACCAGAGGGATTATTTGAACCAATAGATGGAGATGATATACTTGTCTAATTATGATATAAATTATTTAGGAAATAAAGCAAAAGAACTAGGTTTTGTAAGGGATACATTAGAAAAAGTTATTAGACTTGCAGATATATTAGAGTATCTGAATACTAATCCAATTTTAAAAGATACTCTTGCATTAAAAGGCGGGACAGCCATAAATCTAACAATTTTTAATCTGCCACGTCTTTCAGTAGATATTGATATGGATTATCTAATTACTGATAACAAAGAAGAAATGTTAAAAAGCCGTGAAGTAATTAAAAGCACAATTGAACGTTTCATGGTATCATATGGGTATTCAACGAATCCTAAGACGAAGAATTATCATAGTATAGAATCATGGGTTTATGATTATCAAGGAACAAGCTGAAATAAAGATAACATCAAAATTGAAATAAACTATTCCCTACGGTCACATGTTCTAGAAGTAGAAAAAAGACCTATTATCACTGAACATTTTTCTAGTGATTTTAAAGTAAAATCTTTAGCTCCGATTGAGATTTATGGAAGTAAACTTAATGCTCTTCTTAGTCGAGCAGCAGCTAGAGATTTATATGATGCTAGGAACATGATTAAATTTGGAATCTTTGATGAGTCAGAAGCGGAAATGCTTAAAAAATGCGTTATTTTTTATGCTGCTATATCAGCTAAAAATATTAACAAGACATTTGATACTAGCGCCATCGATTCGATTACACAACAAAAAGTTAAAAGAGACTTATTACCAGTGATTAAAACGAAAGATGACTTTGAATTGAAAACAGCAAAGAAATTAGTTAAAGAATATATAAAAAATTTAATGGTCTTGACAAAAGAAGAAAAAGAATTTTTAGATAGATTTGAAATGGTGAATACATGCCCAATTTGTTATTTGATGATGAGGCCATTCTGAATCGCATTAAAAATCATCCAATGGCTATATGGAAAACTAGATAAATCATTTAATCAAATAAGATAAAATTTAATTCTAAAAGATTAGCAGACAGTCTGAATGAATTGGGTGTTTATTGATATGATTAGTGAAAAAAACCAGTAAATATGCTGGTGATAAATTACGGACATATGATGATCAAACTAAAGATATTAATCAAAAATTATCTGCTAATAAAATATAGATTCATGCAGTTCATCGCAATACAATTGTGGTGAGCTTTTTTTACGTTATTAAATGAAAAAGTATACTAGGGCGTTCGAATGGACTATAGACTCATAAATTATTTATGAATCTTAAGCTACATAGAATATACAAGTATGGGTTCTCACACGCAAATTGCGGTGGACTCTGTGTAGGTGGAGGTTTAAAGTATTATGCATTACTGTATACTGTGTGGTCACAACGTTATAAAGTGACTAAGTTAATTGATTCAAAAATAAACATATGGATATTGGAGGTATATTGCTGTATTTACAATTTATTAATTAAAATTACTAATAGTATTAAATATATCATAATAGGCAAAATATAACTATAACTATGTAAGAGGTAATATTATGCAACTATTAATTGCTGGTGATTTAGTGCCTAAAGAAGTTAATGTTCCTTTATTTAATAATGCTGATTTAAAGACTTTATTGGGTGATGACTTATTAGCTATTTGGCTAAAAGCTGATATCCGAATATTTAATTTAGAAACACCGCTATATAATGATCATAATCCAATTAGTAAATATGGACCTAATTTGCAAGCTCCTATTAGTACGATTACTGGTATTAAAGCTCTAAATCCTAACTTGGTTACCCTTGCTAATAATCATATTTTGGATCATGGTGTTGAGGGCTTAAAATCCACCGTAAAGATATTGAAAGAGCATAATGTTCCTTATGTTGGTGTTGGTCGAAATGTTGATGAAGCAAAACTTCCTTATATAATACAAGCTAAAAATAAAAGTATTGGTGTATATGCCTGCACTGAACATGAATTTTCATATGCTGAGACAAATAAGGCAGGTGCTAATCCATTTGATATTTTAGAGATTTTTACTGAGATAAAACATCTAAAAACCAAAACTGATTATCTAGTGGTTTTATATCATGGTGGTAAAGAATTATATCAATATCCTTCGCCTTTTCTTCAAAAAGTATGTCGCAAACTAATTCTATCTGGAGCTGATTTAGTAGTATGTCAACATAGTCATTGTTTAGGTAGTTATGAAGTTTATCATCAAGGAACGATAGTTTATGGTCAAGGCAATTTTATCTTTAATGCCCATTATAATCGGGAATTATGGAATACAAGTGTTATTATTAATTTAACTATTGCTGATATGGTTAAAATAAATTATCTCCCGATTATTAGAACTAAAAATGGCGTTCGCATGGCTAATGAAGTTGAAACAAAGGATATTCTAACTTCATTTTATACGCGTTCTAATAAGCTTTTAATTCCTGATTTTATTGAAAAAGAATATCGTAAATTTGCATTAAAGCTTGTTAATAATTATTTAACTAAATTTGCTGGTTTCGGTAAAACTCTAAGAAGAATTGATAAATATCTTCTAAGAGGAAAGCTACTAAAACTAAAATATCCTAAAAAGCGTAAATTAGCGCTTAGAAACTTTATTGAATGTGAATCACATCGGGAATTATTATTAGCGGGTTTAAAGGAAGAAAATTAACATGAATCAAGATTTAAATCGAAAAATAGTGACTGCGACTAAATGGTCATCAGGTTCAGAAATCGTTGCTAAACTAATTGTACCGATAACTAATATGATCCTTGCAAGGCTACTTTCACCAGAGGCATTTGGTGTTGTTGCGACTATGACGATGGTAGTTAGTTTTGCTGATATGTTTGCAGATGCAGGATTTCAAAAGTATTTGGTTCAACATGATTTTAAAACGAAAACTGATAAATATCAGAGTGCTACAGTCGCATTTTGGACTAACCTTTTGATCTCGCTTTTATTATGGGGATTAATTGTGCTTTTTAATAATCATATAGCTAATTTAGTAGGTTCGCCTGGATTAGGGCTAGTTTTTATTGTCGCAGGAATCTCATTACCACTTACAAGTTTTTCAAGCCTGCAAATGGCGCTATTCCGCCGTGACTTTGAGTATAAAACATTATTTTATGTGAGAATGATTGGAATTATCATTCCTTTTATTATCGTTATTCCGCTAGCATTACTAGGTTTTAGTTATTGGTCATTAATTATCGGTACAATTTCAGGGCATTTAGCTAATGCGGTCATTTTAACGCTTAAATCAAAATGGAAACCTCAGTTCTTCTATCGTTTTGATTTACTAAAAACGATGTTTGCTTTTAGTTTGTGGTCACTACTCGAATCAATTTCAATCTGGTTAACATCATGGGTGGGAACCTTTATTATCGGTAGTATTTTAAATAGTTATTATGTCGGTCTCTATAAAACTTCTATTTCTACAGTAAATAGTATTATGGCCATTATTACTGCCTCAACGACAAGTGTGTTATTTTCTGCTTTATCGCGGTATCAAAATGACGATCAAGCCTTTAAGAAAACCTTATTTACATTTCAACGTTTTGTAAGTATTTTTGTTTTTCCGATGAGTGTGGGAATATTTGTCTATCGTGATTTAATTACACTGATCTTATTAGGTAAACAGTGGAAGGAAGCAAGTTTGTTAATCGGGTTATGGGGCTTAACTAGTTCTGTAAGCATTATTTTTGCTAATTTTAGTAGTGAAGCCTATCGTGCCAAAGGCAAACCCAAACTATCATTTTTGGCTCAAATTCTGCATCTAGTTGTTTTAATTCCGGTATTAATAATTAGTTCCGATGATTTTGTGGTCTTAAGCTATGTAAGGTCCTTAATAAGATTTCAATTTATTGTTGTTCATTTAATCATTGTTCACTACTTTTTAAAAATATCATTTAGCTATCTCTTAAGAAATATTTTTCCAATTATCTTAAGTTCGATAATAATGGGGTGTTTAGCATTTTTACTTCAGAAAGTAAGTAATAATATGATTTGGGATTTCTTTTCAATTCTATTATGTATTATTTTTTACTTCGTGCTCTTATTGGTTTTTCCGAAAACCCGCCAAGACATTGTGAATCTTATCTCACTACTAAAGTTAAATTTCCACGGTAATATTGTGAAAAACTTTTTAAATAAATAAAAAATATGTTATAATTTAGTGGATGTTTAATGCATCATCTTTTTAATATTAGCTGGAGGCCTTTTTTATGAATATCCTAATCATCGTTAACGATTATCCATATAAAACATCAAATCGCTATATATTTGTCAAACAATTAGTAGATGAGTGGACATTAAGTGGTCACAAGTGTTCGGTAATTGCCCCTCAAAGTATAACTAATAAACTACAAAAAAAAGCTGCTAAACGTCCCTCTTGTTTTAATGGCTATAAATATAAATTATATTCACCCAAATTTATTACCTTTGGGAAAATCCCACTACTAGGTAAAATAGGGCGGAAATTATTTAATAAAGTTATCTTAAAAACAATCAGGAAATCAAAGCTTAAGTTTGATTTCATTTATGCACATTTTATGATTAGTAGTGGTGTAGCTGCCTACCATGTTTATAAACATTATCAGAAACCTTTTTTTATCGCCTTTGGTGAAAGTAGCTTTAATTTTGAATCATTTTACTCGCCGTGTTTAATCGCCGATGTATTTAATGCTTGTAGCGGTTTAATTGCGGTATCTAGTGAAATGAAAGAAAGGTTACTAAACTTACCTTACCAAATACCTGAGACAAAGATTTTTACTGCTCCAAATGGGTTTAACCGTGATAAATTTTATCCCCTTAATAAACTTAAACTCCGGCAAGCATTTAATTATCAAGATAATGATTTTATTATCGCTTTTGTGGGAGCTTTTATTGAGCGTAAAGGTCTTAATCGACTAAATCAAGCCTTAACGAAAATTAATAATCCGCAAATTAAAGCAATCTTTATCGGTAGTGGACCAATAACCCCTACTTATCCATATACATTATTTAGTGGTCCAGTTAAACATGAAAATATTGTCAAGTACTTAAATGCTTGTGACATATTTGTCCTACCTACATTACATGAAGGTAGTTGTAATGCGATCATCGAAGCCATAGCATGTGGCTTACCGATCGTCTCATCAAAGGATTCATTTAATGATGATTTATTAGATAATTCCTATGCACTTAGAATCGATTCAAAGCAAGTAGGTGATATTAAAGCAGCAATTATGGAATTATATCATAATCCTAAAAAAACGAAAATAATGGCTGAAAATGCCTTAAAAGCAGCTAATAAATTTGATTTAACAAAACGTGCAAATAATATTATTAATTTTATCAAAACTATTATAGAGTAAGAAATAGAGGTTATAATATGGCACTTCGATTAAGCAAAGGTTTTTTTGTCCTATTACTTTTTTATCTTATGTACTTTCAAGTAGTATTTTACCCAATAACCCATACAGCATCGTTATTAGGTTTATCACTTATACTAACGATTGTTTATCATGCTTATCAAAATAAATTTAGTGTTAAAGACTTAAAAAGTGTCTTTCCTTTTGAGATCAACCTGTGGTTATTATTTGGGATTACTGCATTAATTATTGGTTTATTTATTGCTCCTGATCGTAGTTTATTAATAAATTCAATGGGTACATATTTTGAATATGTTTTCTTGTTATATGCGATATTTTATCTTTCTCGCGTTGATAAAAAGATTGATTTTGTGGCTTACACTTATATCTTTGTCGTTTTAATCGGAGCGCTAACGGCAACATTCTTTGGTTATGATTATCATCATGGCAGGATATCGATGGGTCCAAGAAATAATCCTAATTCGCTAGCGATTAGTATGGTTGTCGCAATTGGATTATTATTATTAAAACTAAATTTTAAGAAAATCCTTTCCATTATTTTAACATTCAGTTTAATAGTGCTTTTTTCCTATGTGACTGTAAATACTGGTTCTAGAAAAGCCTTTTTCGCTTTATTTCTTATTTTTGCGATTTGGTTAGGAACTTTAATAATAACTCAATATCAACATTTATCAACTAAAAAGAAAATCCTTTACCCTCTCGTTGTCTTAGGTATTGTCTTATTATTATATTATTATCTCCTTCCATATCTACAAACAATTGCTTTATGGCGAAGACTCTCACGCTTAATGAATGAAGGTGACCCGATAAGAGTTGGAATGTATAAAGAAGCCTGGCAATTTTTTAAACAAAACCCTTTATTTGGCGTGGGATATAATCAATTTCGGGTATTATCTAAGTATGAAACATATTCTCATTCGACCTTTGCTGAAGTCTTAGCGTGTACGGGACTTACGGGTTTTATTTTGTATTTTACACCATATGTAATCATTTTAGTTAATTTACTAAAATCGATTTTTAAGAGTCATCAGTATCGGATTTTACTATCGCTTTATGGTGCTCTAATGTTTTTAGGAGTTGGCATTATTCACTTTTATGGTACATCATCAATGTTAAGTTTAACTTTAATGCTTGCTTTTATTTATATTAATCGTCCGAAAGGGGAGGTTATATATAAAGGAAAAATAGGTGTCATAAAAAAAGTCCTTAAGAAACCACGTTTAATTATTAAAATATTAGGCGATAAAAAATGGTTTAATTTTTTACCCGATAAATTTTACCTAAAACTTGTTTATTGGGGTGAAACTGGAAAATTATTAAACCTTAAGAACCCAAAAACTTATAATGAAAAATTACAATGGTTAAAACTATATGACCGTAAAAAGGAATATATTCAGTATGTTGATAAATATGAAGTTCGGAAATATATTAAGGAAACACTTGGGGAAGAATACTTAATCCCGTTAATTGCGGTATATGATAGTGTAGAGGAAATCGCTTGGGATAAACTACCACAGAAATTTGTCTTAAAGTGTACGCATGGCTCTAAAGCAAATATTATCTGTAGCGATAAAAGTAAATTAGATATAGAAAAAGCAAAAAGAAAATTAAAGCGCTGGATGAATAAAAATTGGTATTACTTCGGGAGAGAATGGCCATATAAAGCTGTTACACCGCGGATTGTTTGTGAAAAATACTTAATGGATAATATTATCGATTATAAAATCCTTTGTTTTAATGGTGTTCCAAAATTAATCCAGGTTCATCTTAATCGTGATTCTGAAGATTACACCATGGATTATTATACACTTGATTGGAAAAAAACTAAGATCACGAAAAAGGGTGTAAAAACAACAAATGATGTAGCTGAAAAGCCAAGTAATTTAAGTGAAATGATTGAAATAAGTCGGACCTTATCAAAAAACACCTATTTTTCACGGATAGATTTATATAACGTTGGTAATAAAATCTATTTTGGTGAAATTACCCTTTTCCCAACTTCAGGGTTTGCACCATTAGATAATATAGAAGATGAACTGCTTTTAGGAAAATGGATTAATTTACCGTTATAGTTTTGGAGGAATATTATGGGACTAGGAAGAACAAGGCATCTAATAAAGACACGAATCAAGATTATTAAAAGTGATCTTCGCAATTATGGAATTACGCATCTTTTTACAATGCTTAAAATGTGGTGTCGAGGTTTCTCATATGAGAAATATCTATTGTATAATTTAACAAATAATAATCCTCAGGATTATTTATCAGATATCGCTCGGGCAAAAACCCGTTATATCAATCCACCATATCAAGACCTATTAAATAATAAAATCCTTTTTGAAAAAGTGTTTTCCGAATATATTCGAATTCCCAAAAATTATTGTTTAATCGAAAAGGGAAAATTTAAAGCTTTACAAACAGAACAAAAAGTTGATAATATAGATGATGTTAATAATTTATTAAGAACTTTTGGAAGTTTGGTAGTTAAACCGGTTTGTGGTGGTGGTGGCAAAGGTGTTAGCATCATAAAAATTACTGCAAATAAACTATACTTAAATAACAAAGTTACATCATGGGATGAATTAAATCATTACTTATTAAGTTTAGATAATTATCTGATAATGGAATATATCAAGCAAGGCAGTTTTTCCGAAAGTTTATCACCTGAATCTGCTAATACGATGCGCATAATTATGATGGTTGATAAAGATACCAATGAACCATTTATCGCAGGTGGCGCACAACGGATTGGAAGCAGTAAATCAAACGGTAAAGATAATTTTGCTTTAGGTGGTTTTAGTGCCGGTATTGATATTGATAGCGGTGAGTTATCAAA
Source organism: uncultured Haloplasmataceae bacterium (assembly GCA_937919135.1). Classification (GTDB taxonomy): domain Bacteria; phylum Bacillota_I; class Bacilli_A; order Haloplasmatales; family Haloplasmataceae; genus CALFRW01. The sequence goes on along the minus strand of CALFRW010000005.1, from coordinate 13,675 downwards.
GGCTGTATCAATTCCCGAAAAGGGTAAAGTAATGCATTATAATAAGCACCCAGAAACTAATGCCCAAATTGCTGGTTTAAAAATACCAAACTGGTTAGATATCAAAGAAAAATTAATTCAGGTAATGAAAAAGGTACCATATATAAAATATATAGGCTGGGATATTATCTTAACTGATAATGGGATTGTTGCCATTGAAGGTAATAATCATCCCGAACCAAGATCGGTTCAAGCACATCAAGCGTTATTAAAACTATCACAAGTAAAGAAATTTTATCAGGATTATCATATTATTTAAGAAATAAATGGGGAAAAAGGTAGGTATCTATGTCGAGTAGAACAAGTTACACATTAAAAAATCTCATCGCTAATGGAATTAATGTTTTATTAACAGTCACTTTAGCATTTGTCGTTAGAACTGTTTTTATCAATGTTTTAGGTAAAGAGTATCTTGGTATCACAGGACTTTTTAATAATATCTTTTCCATCCTTGCTTTAGCTGAATTAGGAATTGGCTCAGCAATCGCTTATAAACTATATAAACCTTTAGCTGAACATGATCATCAAAGAACGAGAGTGTTAATGAAATTTTATAAAAAAGCCTATCAGATTATTAGTCTGGTCATTTTAGTATTAGGTCTTTTAACAATGCCATTTTTAAATTTTATCATTAAAGATGATGTTAGGTTTGTCAATATTTATATTGTTTATGCCATTTTCCTTTTTCAATCGATTTCTACTTATATGTTTTTTGCTTATAAAAGTACCTTAATCAAAGCAGACCAAAGAGAATATGTAACTGTTGTAATTGGTTATTTTGTAGAAATTATTAGTAGTATTACGCAAATTATTATTTTAATTGTTTTTGAAAACTATATTACCTACATCGCATCATTAATTTTCTTTAATATCATTAAAAATATCCTCATCGCTCGGCGTGTTGATAAGGATTATGCTTATATTAAAGAAAAGACTACGGAAACATTACCTAAAAAAGAACTAAAAGAAATGTTTAAGGATTTTAGAGCGTTATTTTTATATAAAGCAAATAGCGTTGTATTAACCGCAACCGATAATATTATTATCTCAACTTATATAGGTCTTGCAACTGTCGGTTTATACTCTAATTATTTATTAATTACGACTGGTTTAAGAAGGATTATTAACACCTTTTATAATGCGGTTAAAGCAAGTATCGGAAATTTATATGCAACCTCAGATAAAGAGCATACCTATTTTATTTTCCGTGTGATAAATATCTTTACCGTTATTCTTTTTGGGGGAGCTTCAATCGGTATTTATGCCTTATCTAATACTTTTATCCATTATTGGATTGGAAAACATTATATTATCTCGCAAACCTTTTCGCTACTTTTAGCGCTTGAATTTTATTTAAAGGGATTACAACTGCTTTTATCGCAGTTTAGGACCTCGATGGGTTTATTTCAACAAGCTAAATATCGCCCAATCTTTAGTATGATTATTAACCTTGTTGTTTCACTGATTCTTGTTCAATATATTGGGGTTTATGGTGTTATTATTGGGACAATAATCTCAAGTCTAAGTACTTATATGTGGTTTGACCCGATTATCATTCATAAATATGGTTTTAATAGGAAAGCGACAAAATACTTTATCCAGAATATTTATTATTTATTGATTACTTTTATTGCAGGTTATACCTCATACTATGTAATTAGTCTGATTACGCTTGAGCGCTATTATATACTGTTTACGAAAATTATTATTTGTGTTGTAATTACAGCGATCATTTATTCTGTTTTCTTATTTAGATCAAGAGAAGCAAAATATCTACTAAAAATTATTAAACAAATATTTACTTCAAAAAGAAAAGCCTTTAAAGAAAGACGTAATTTGGAGGAAGCAAATGAATAAAACTTATTTAATTACTGGTGTAGCAGGATTTATCGGTTACTATCTCACAAAAAAATTGTTAGAAGCAAATATCAAAGTTATCGGTCTTGATAATATTAATGATTATTATGATCAAGAGCTTAAATTAACTAGATTAAATGATTTAAAACAAAATCAGAATTTTCATTTTATCAAAGTTGACCTCGCAGAAAAAAGTGAAATTACGGCAATTTTTTCAAAGTACCAACCTGAAATTGTCGTAAACTTAGCTGCTCAAGCTGGTGTCAGGTATTCAATAGAAAATCCTGATGTTTATATTCAAAGTAATATTATTGGTTTTTTTAATATTTTGGAGGCATGTAGGCATAATCCTGTTAAACATCTAATATATGCTTCATCAAGTTCAGTATATGGTACTAATAAAAAAGTTCCATTTACAGAGACAGATAACGTTGATAATCCTGTATCATTATATGCTGCGACGAAAAAAAGTAATGAACTAATGGCTCATACATACAGCCACTTATATGATATACCAGCAACAGGATTACGATTTTTTACTGTCTATGGACCTTTAGGCAGACCGGATATGGCATATTTTAGTTTCACAAATAAATTTTTTCAAGGTGAACCTATACAAATTTATAATAATGGTGATTTTGACAACGATTTATATCGCGATTTTACCTATATTGATGATATAATAGAAGGAATTATTCACTTAATTGATAAGCCAAAGCAAGATAAAGTTAAACATCGCGTCTTTAATATTGGTAATAATAAACCTGAAAAATTGATGGTTTTTATCACAACATTAGAAGAATGTTTAAGTAATTCTCTTAATAAAAAGGTTGAGTTTCAAAAAATCTATCAACCAATAAAATTAGGTGATGTACCTAAAACCTATGCTAATACGAAGTTATTAGAAGACCTTGTTGGTTTTAAACCAAAAACATCGATTAAAGATGGGTTACAGAAGTTTACCGATTGGTATATCGATTATTATAAATTAAAATAGAGGGTGATACAATGAAAATTGCCGTTGCTGGAATTGGCTATGTGGGTTTATCAAATGCGGTATTGTTAGCACAAAATCATGAAGTAAAGGCATATGATATCCTTGAAGCACGTGTAAAAATGATTAATAATAAAATTTCTCCAATTATCGATAAGGAAATTGAAGCATACCTTAAAGACAAACAACTACAGCTAAAAGCTACTACTAATACCAAGGAAGCATTTACCGGTGCTGAATATATCATTATTTCGACACCAACTAACTATGATCCTGATAAAAATTATTTTGATACTAGTACAGTTGAAGATGTAATTAAGAAAGTAATGGTTATTAATCCCAATGCAGTAATGGTTATTAAATCGACCGTTCCTGTAGGATTTACTAAAGAGATAAAAGAAAAATATCAAACAGATCAGATTATTTTTTCACCAGAATTTTTGCGTGAAGGTAAAGCCTTATATGATAATTTATATCCTTCGCGGATAGTAGTTGGTGAAAAATCAGAACGCGCAAAAAGATTTGCGGAGCTGTTAATTGAAGGGGCGATAAAAAGAGAAATCCCCGTTTTATTTACCGATTCAACGGAAGCAGAAGCAATTAAGTTATTTGCGAATACTTATTTAGCAATGCGGGTCGCATTCTTTAATGAACTTGATACTTATGCTGAAGTAAGAGGCTTAAGTACGAGACAAATTATTGAAGGTGTTGGTCTAGACCCTCGAATCGGTAAACATTATAATAACCCTTCTTTTGGATATGGAGGTTATTGCTTACCTAAAGATACAAAACAACTTTTAGCTAATTACGCTGATGTTCCAAATAATATTATGGGAGCAATTGTAGCTGCTAATCGCACACGAAAAGATTTTATCGCCGATATGATAATTAAGAAAAACCCACAGGTCGTGGGAATTTATCGCTTAACTATGAAAACAGATTCTGATAATTTCCGACATTCATCAATTCAAGGTGTCATGAAACGGATTAAAGCAAAAGGAATTGAAGTAGTTGTTTATGAACCAGCACTTAAAGCGGATTTATTTTATAATTCCCGGGTTTTTAAAGATTTAGCACATTTTAAACAAGTCTCCGATGTAATTGTCGCTAATCGAATGTCAGAGGATTTAGCTGATGTTATTAGTAAAGTATATACAAGAGATTTATATTGTAGGGATTAAAAAAAATCAACAATTGTTGATTTTTATTTTCGTTTTAACCCTGGCTTTGTCGCAAATGTATATAAGTCACCACTAATATCGACAATTTTACCGATGTTATCAGTTAGTTTAGCATCATTTGCTAGTTCGATTATTAACATTTTGTACTCATCTGTTTCATTCTGTTTATCTGCAAGATAGATTTTTTCATCGAGAGCAATAACGTAACCTCGTACGGTAACGTTTTTCATCGCCTTATATAAACTGATTGCTTCGGAAATTGTGACTAATTCAGGGGTTTCTTTAGGGACGGTAATTGTAAAAACTTTAGTCGTTGTTGCATTAGCGTATTTAATTGTCGCTGTTAAGTTTACAGAGATATTTTCTAATTCAAACCGCGGACGAGTTACGATACCGTTAGGTGAAATTACTGCTTCTAAGCTAGAAGCCCAGGTAATTGCTGAACCATTTGCACCTTGTGTAGGAAGTAAGATCGTCTCTTCATCAGTGTATTTAACCGTTAATGAAGCTTTATCAATATTTACAATCTCTTCATCAGTTAATTTGCTAGCACTACTATTATGAAAACCTAAATAATCCGTTGTTAACTCGTATTCATCCCACTCACTTGGTGTAAATGTGGTATTTCCAATTGTTGTTGAGGATTTTCGTACTAAGGTTACATCCTCACCATAATAAGCATCGCTTCCCTTGTAACCAATTACATCAATGACCACCCCGTTTTTACTTAATTCAAGAGCATCATTGCCATTAAAGTTTGCTACAGCATGAGAAATATCTACCTGTTCAGAAAAAGCACTATTACCAATTACATAAACATCACCATTTACCAGTTCTCCAGATAATTGAAGTGCTTCTTGTACTGTAGTTTTACCATTACTGAAAAGTGTAACGGTATAATCACTTAAATCAATAGTTTTTCCGCTGCCATTATAAATTTCAATTGCTTTAGTACTACCGGACTCGATATATTCTGAAAAATAAACTACCTCAGAATCTGTTTGATAATTCATCAATGTCATTGAAGCTGTAAAACCTGCTTCATCCCAAATTAAATTAGCCCATTCTGGATGATCAATAAAAGGATTACGATTATGTTGATAATCTTCATAGATTACTTCATTCCGTCTTCTTTCGAAATCATCAACAGGGTCTAACAGATGCCATTCAAGAAGGGTTGAGAGCTTCCCGTGATATGGAGTGCTTCCATTATTAACTTCATCATTTAACTCTAAGTCAACAAGATCATCCCCCTCATAGCGGACATCCATATAAAAAAGCATTCTCGCAATATCACCCTTAACATTATCATCAGGTTCAAAAGAATCACTATCTGTCTTACAGGAATAGATTTTACATTGATTAAGAGAACTTCCACCATCATCAAAGTCTTTATTACCTCTAATACTATTGACTGTAACATCTGTTGGTCTTAAATGATGAATATCCGTTCCTGGTCCTTTAGCTTCGCCAAAATCACCATGTGACTTTGCCCATACATGTTCACGATTCCATTCACCGGTGTTACCACCATTTAAAGATTTAGCCCGTGATTCGCCTGTATATAAAAGAATAACATTATCTTTATTATTAGGGTCCTCATCTGTATCCATTAAAGCCCCCCAAACTGCACTATAAGTTAACATCGTATGATCATCAATTATTTCATGTAAAGCTGTTTTTAAAGCACTTCCTGTTAGTCCGAGCGCACTTTTATAATATTCATCTGTATTATCATTTTTTGGTGTTTCAATATTAATACTATAGATACTTGTGAGGGCAACATGATCTAAATAGGAATTAAGATATCCAACGACATCGATTTTACTTCCGAGGTTAGTAGGGTTCGTCTTTATACCGATAGAAGCTTGATAACTTTCTGGAAGTTCGACAAATAACAGTTTAGAGATATCAGTTTCGTTTTGCGCTTTTGCGATTGCGATGTGATTATCAGTTTGAAAATTACTAAATCGTACTTCGGTATTTGAAATAGGTTCGCCAACAAGATAACCAGTAACCTTTTTTACTTTTTGAGCTGATACTGCAAAAGCTACATTGGTAAAATTTTCAACAATATCCGTCGTTGTTTCAGTAGATTTTTCAGTATTTTTTGTTGGTTTACACGAATTTAATAAAATAATAGTTGGTATGACTAAGAACAATAAAAGCAGTGTTCTTTTTTTTGTCTGCATTTTTTTACCTCCCTAAGACAAATTTCTGGGAAATATATTATATCATATAATCAAGTGATTTCCAATTAGTAATAAAATAACCTCCATAATATGGAGATTATTTGTCAGTAATATTAGTTAATATTGATTTTGTTTACAATATCACGAATTTTATGAAAGCTTAATTTTAATTGGTACTTTAACTGCTCAAGGCTTAAATTAAGGGATTTTGCGATTTCTTCATTTTTATAGCCTAAGCGCTTTAGCTTAAAGATCTGTTGTTGCTGATTTGAAAGACATCTAAAGAGATCTTCAAGCTCAATTCGGTTAATTAAATCATCCTCGATAATGGGTGCTAAGTAATCATTTTGGTATAAATCGATGCACATTTCAATCTTCTTATACTTATTTATCTTGGTTAACTCATTTTTAAGATAGTTTAAGATTGTATAATAAGCATAGACATCAAAATTTTGATATTTATCTTTTTTTGCATCATATTTTATGAAAGCATCGTATAAAGCTATCGTACCAATTTGATAGAATTCTTCATAATTCTCATAAATATTAAGTTTCTTTATTACTGATTTGATTAAATAAGCCTTTTCATTAAGCAGATTGGTAAATTTATTATCGATTTTTTTCACCTCCAACTATATATACGCTCGTTAGATTGTCAAATCTTGACAAAGTCTGATATAATAGAATATATTATATGTTTGTGAGGCTAAGATATGGATTATAAGATTAGAAAGAAATTGATACTAGGATTATTTATTTCAATTTTAGTTGTTTATAATATTTTTTATCTTACAATGCTTTTTAAAGGGGAATTTCATGAACATCACAAATTGTTTTTATTAGGAATTATCCTTTTTTTAACCTTATCAGTATTATTTATTTCCCTGCCTCAAAAAGTTAAAATGTTGTATTATGGTTGTATAGCGTTAATTATAACAACGATATTTGAGTTTGTTTATGAAATTATCAATCTTGATTATCCTTTTTTGGATATTAATTTCCATATTATTTCTTCAATCGCCCTTGTGCTATTTGTAATCGGTATCTATCAGGTAGTAGTTCATAATCAAAAACATAAACAAATCAGTTTATTATCATATGAACAAAATGAAGCATTCTATATTGAATATATCGTCCAAGATAATAAAATGCTGCTGGAATTTTCTGATTTATTTATGAATAAATATGGAATTAGCCAAAAAAAAGTGGTTATTAATTCGGAAATTTTTAAATCATATCTTCATCCTGGTGACTTAATTAAATTTGCCTATTTTGAGAAAGCTGAAAATCCTTCCAAAACTAAGATAAATTATCGCATTAAATTTCCCGAGATGAAACAATATGTTTTTATTCACAATAAAAGCTTGAGATCAAATGGAAATTTCATCGCTCTCTCCTTTGATATTAGTGAATATGAAGGTATTGATAGAATAATAGGTGAACAAACAAAAGCTTACAACTTATTAGAACTTGAAAGACGGAAGATTGTTGAATCCTCAAGAGATTTAGTAGGTAAATTTTCACCTGATGGAACGATCATTTATGCCTCTAGTAACTATGCTAAGTTATATAATTTAGATGAACAGTCGATAATAGGGCGAAATATATTTGCGTTAGATAAAGCACGAAATTGTCTTGACGATGAATGGTTTTATAAAACCTTAGATAATCATTACTTTCGGGGACAAGGAAAAGAAATCTTTAATGGTAAGGAAATTTGGATATCATGGCATAATGATGTTTTGCTTGATGAAGCAGGTAATGTTGAATATCTCATCTCTGTTGGCCGTGACATCACTGAACTAGTTAAATTAAATCAAGAGTTGGCATCTCAGAGTCTTCATGATCATACGACAGGACTCCTTAATAATCGCGGGCTTTATGAAGCAGTTGAAGCGTTAGATAATGTGAATACAGCGGTTAGCTTTTTTATTGATGTTAAAAACTTTTCGACGATTAATGATTATTATGGTAATGAAACGGGCGATATTATTTTAAAACAAATCGCAAATGAGTTAAAATATTATGCATATAATCAAATCGTAGCCAGATATTCTGGAGACAAGTTTGTTGTTGTCTGTGTAAATATTACACCTGCAGAAATCGATTCTTATCTTGTTAATTTTAAATTATTTCTAAAGTCGATTTATAATATTGAACATACAAAAATACAAGTGGGAAAAAAGATTGGTTATGCTATCTATCCTGATGATACAGATTCTTTAAGCCAGTTAATTTCACTTTCTAGTTTAGCAAAAAGTGAAATTTATGACCACAATTTACTTGAAATTCAAAGTTACCGGCCATATATGAGTGCTAAATTAAATAGTAATATCAATATGGCAATTAGATTAAAGCAAGCTTTACAACAAAAAGAAATTGAAATTTATTTTCAAAAAATAATTAATGTTAAAAACAATGAAGTATCTTATATCGAAGCATTAGCGCGTTGGCAAGATAAAGAAAAAGGTTTTGTTTCACCGGAATACTTTTTTAATATCGCAAAACAATCAGGGATTATTCACCAATTAGATGAATATATCTTTGAAAAGGCTATTGCTAAGTATGCTAAGTTAAGAAAAGAACCAGAGTTTAAAAACAGTATTTTAACGCTTAATATTGCACCTTCTACTTTACTACAAGAAAATATCCCGCAGTTACTTGAAAACATTTCCAAACGTCATAAAATAAAACCACAGTATATCTGTATTGAAATCTCGGAAAATACTTTTGTCCATAATATCGGGATTTGTAAACGTAATATCGAAAATTTTAAATTAAAAGGATTTTTAATTGCTTTAGATGATTTTGGGAGAGAATATTCATCATTATCAATTCTTGATAGTATCGAGGTCGATTCCATTAAAATTGATGGGGCTTTTGTTAGAAATATCTATAAACCACAAAATCAAGCAATCGTGCAAATGATTATGAACATATCGGAATTAACGCGGAAAGTAATTATTGCTGAATGTGTTGAAACAGATAAAGAAAGTAAAATTTTGACAGAGATGAAATGTTACTTACAACAAGGATTTTATTTTCATAAACCCGAAAAATTTTAATTATTTACAAAAGCACAATTTAGGACTATAATAAGCAAAGAATAGTAAGATGGGGTATTTAGTTATGAAAACTTATAAATTTGATCTTGCAATGTTACTCTTAATGTTTACGACATTAGGTATTTGGTTTCTCACTAATCATTATAGTTATATTTATGGTTTTCTCATCTACTGTGCTATATTTATTTATTTAATTATCAAGCACAGACCAATTAGTGATTTTTTTATTGTTATCCTTTTTTCTGTTATGAGTTTAAAAGGTAATTCTGGAGTATTTGAAATGGAATATGTGTTAATCACAATTTTATTTGCTTACACGGTTTATAATATTTTTAAACAAAAAAAAATAGTCGTTGGAAAGATGCTTTTGCCTTTAATATGTTTTCTTTTATATAGTGGGTTATCTATTATCTGGACACCTGTATTAAAAGATGGTTATCTAGGTTTTATTGGGATGCTTGAGGGCTACTTAGTATATTTTATTCTCACAAATGGTTTTTTCAAAATCGAAAAAAAGCAGTTAAATAAGATATCGAAACTAGCAACTTATGTCATGCTTACTTTATCGGTGCAAATTTTCTCTGTTTATTTTACGCGGGGCTTTGAAAGAGTCCTGAATTATAAACGCTTAGTAAATTTAGGCTGGGGTTATTCAAACTTTATCGCTGTTATTTTTGTTTTATTAATTCCGCTAGCCTTATATAAGTATATTGATAAAAAGCATTACTACTTTATCTATTTTATTTTTGATATTTTTAACATTTTTGCCTTAGTGTTAACACAATCTCGTGGAGCCTATGTTGGTGTTATTGTCAGTTTAGTTATCTTTTCATGCTTTTATCTCAGAAAAACAATGTTATTAAAGTATGGAAGTATTTTGATTATTCCCACTTCCTTATTTATAATCTTTTTTAACGATAAATTTTTACGACTATTTAATGTGTTTAAAGATCGCTTTATCACAAAAGACGTTGTCGACGATTCTGGTCGCTTTGAACTCTTTAAATTAGCACTGAATACTTTTTTCGATAAATTTTTATTTGGGAATGGGCTTAATTCAGGTAAATATATGATTAGTAATAATCTTGATAACTGGGTAGCACATTATCATAATTTTATCCTCCAGATTGCTTCAGCATTAGGTATTATCGGGTTAATCCTGTTTGGATTTATCGTTTTACGTTGGATAAAAATCTTATTTAAACCTAAAGATGCTTTTCTTACCTGTTCGGCAATCAGTATTATTGGTGGTTTAACACATCAATTATTGGATGTAAGTTTTGATTTATTTTATTTTGGAGTTTATTTCTATGGGATTATTGCGATCGCTGAGATTTACCGTCATTATAATGTTGATGAAAAGTTAAAATTTATCGCCATAAATAAGTTAATTAAAAACTCAGATAATATAAATAATAATAAATAGGGGAATTTAAATGACAAAATATAAATTAGATTTACAATTACTTGCCTTACTTGGAATTACACTTCTTATTTGGCTTTTAAAAGATATACTATTTGTTTATGGTCTAATAATTTACTTACTTATTTTTGCTTATTTAATTTATCAGAAAAAACCTTTTAGTCACTTTTTTGTGGTTATCTTGTTTTCGGTAATGAGTATGCAAAGTGATACAGGAAGTTTTAAAATTGATTATTGCTTAACAATCATCGTTTTTGTTTTAGTGGTTATTAATAATATCAAGAAAAAGCAAATTGTTGTCGGGAAGTTATTATTACCATTAGTAATTCTTTTAGGATATAGTTTTATCTCAATTGCCTGGACGCCAGTTAAGGCAGATGGATTTCATGGTTTAGTTGCGATGCTAGAAGGGTATTTAATTTATTATTTACTTACGAATGCGGGATTTAGGATTAATAAGGATGACCTTTTAACAATTTCTAAAGTAGCTACATATATTATGTTAACATTAACGCTTGAACTCTTTTATATTTACTATCTCCATGGTTTTCAGGCAACAATTAATCGCAAACAACTGATTAATTTAGGATGGGGTTATTCTAATTTAATCGCGATTGTGTTTGTTTTATTACTTCCGCTTGCGCTTTACAAGTATTTAAATAAAAATAAGTATTATTTGGGCTATTTTATGCTTGATATTGTAAATATTTTTGGGTTAGTTTTAACGATGTCAAGAGGAGCCTTTTTAGGGGTTGCGATTTCATTAGGAATCTTTACTGTGCTTTATGTTAGAAAGCGTCTCTTAGTTAAATACGGTGGAATTCTTGGCATGGGTATTGCTTTAGGGACATTTCTTTTATGGCTATTTCAAAAACCACTATTTAATAAACTAATCTCCACATTTAAAACGCTATTTACCAGCAAAGAAATTTTTGATGACCCAAACCGTTCGCCTTTATATAAAGTGGCAATCAAGACTTTCTTAGATAAGCCGATTTTTGGTAATGGCCTTAAGTCTAGTAAATATCTAATCTATTATCATCTAGATGGTAGACAAAATGTTCACTTCCATAATTTTATCCTCCAAATTGCCGCTACTTTAGGAGTGATAGGACTCATTATCTTAAGCTTTTTAATCGTTAGATGGGTTAAGGTATTATATAAGCCTAAAGATACTTTTGTTGTGTGTTCGGCTTTAAGTATTATTGGTGCTTTAACGCACCAGCTCTTAGACAGTAGTTTTGATTTATTCTATTTTGGGGTTTTCTTTTATGGAATCTTCGCGATTGTTGAAATTTATCGTCACTATTTATCTGATGATAAAGTTAAATTTACTAATATCCCCCTTAAAATTAAATCATGAAAGGAGTTATTTATGCTTAAATTATCGCTAGGTGATTTTATTTATGTCGCTGCTTTTATTATCCTAATAATGTTGTATTTTCTGTTCCCTGTATTTCAACTTGGAAATGAAGAAATAACATTATATAATTTGAACGATTATCTGGTAAAGTTTGACACAAAAGCAAGTATCATCTTAAAAGTACTCCCAATCTTACTTGGAGTAACAGTAGTGCTATATTTTTTCCGCGCCCGTTTTTTATCAAAGTTTATCGGCTTTTTTACGGTAATCGCTAATGGAGCAATAATCTATGCAATCATCGTTTTAACTGGTTCTGTTGATCAAGTGCAAGAGTTCACCATTAAAATGCTTGGTGAAGGTTTTAAAGTTACTGATTACAACTATCCATATTTAATCGTTGTTGTACTAGGATGTCTGGCATTACTATTATCTAGTCCAAAATCGAGGCGCAACTGAGTGTAAATTTATTTTACACTCTTTTGTTTATCAATGTATATTTAAAAAAATGATTTTTCATGTTATAATAGACAATAATTAGTAGTAAGGAGGGGATAATTTGGATCAATCATTAGTCGCATTTTCTGATGCAAGCACGTTATATGGTAATATCATAAAAATAAAAGCTTTAGAAAGTCATGAAGCTGAAATCACACTCGATGTTGTAAATGAAACGATGTTAGATTATGATATGAGTTTGCTAAAACAAGAAACGAACTTTTTTACCCCTTATTTTTACTTTTTTACCTTTATTACTAAAGATTCCCTGTTTATTGATGAGCTTGAAAAGCTTATGAAACAGGGTAAAACAATTCAAATTTCGCTTAGTAAAATTAATAATAATAATTGTGGTACATTAGTTTATATCGACCGTAAAAATAAAATCAGTCAAGATTATTATTTTGAATTCCTCGATGTAGAGTGTAAATTGTCTGAATATAATTCATTAATTGATAAACTATTGAAACAAAAACAGGTTGTAAATGATAAGAATAAAAATGAAATTTTAACGAGTATTTTTAATTTTGGCATTATCAGTAAAATAAATTTTAGTGTTTACCATGTCGGATATGGTCACGCTTCCTATTTTATCTTTAATAAAAATTCCAAAGGCTTTTACGATATTGGTTTTACGAAATTCATTACTGAAGATAGTTCAGTACCAGCGTATTCAATATCGAACCATAAACCTAAGTGGGTCATATTATCACATTGGGACATCGACCACTATAGCGGTGTTGTAAATTATAAACCGCTAAACTGTTTTTCAATACCGTGGATTGCTCCAGATGAATATAGTAAACATTTTGCTTTTAATCGAATTGTCGGATTATTAAATTTTTATGGTGGCAGTTTATACTTGGTAGATCGAAGTTTTACAGGATATAATTATTTAAACTATTTTTACTTATTAAAAGGGATTGGAAAACAAGCAAATAATTCTGGTCTTTTTATCGCGATTAATAATCAGTATAAAATGATGTCTTTAGGTGATTTAGATTATAAATATTTACCTAAGGATTTGCCATTTTATGATGTTGATTATTTAGTAATCCCTCATCAT
>CALFRW010000004.1 GCA_937919135.1 uncultured Haloplasmataceae bacterium | reverse complement strand
GACTAACAGACGCGGTAAGTTTTACGATTACTTAAAGGGGGTCGTATTGTCGCTGTCATTTGCGTAATTGTATTGTGTAAAAGTAACAAGAAAATAGTTAAAACACGCCCCCTTGAAGTAATTGACTTCAAAACAAGAAACATGTAATATATATTTTATATATAATTATTATCATATGGTATTGATTTTACTGTAAAGTGGGATAGGGAAATAGTATTTGAATAGCATTAAATAAATATAATATAAAAGGTAGGTAAAAAATGCAAAGAGGTATAATTATCTTTGGAGCAAATGGTAGCGGAAAGTCTACTCTAGGACGAGAGTTAGCTCGTGTTTTGAATTTTAAGTATATAGATATTGAGGATTATCATTTTGAAAAATCAGAAATTCCATATACTGTAGAGCGATCTCGCGAGGATTGTTTGAATTTAATTCTCGATGATATAAAAAAATATAAATCATTTGTCCTATCAGCCGTAACTGGAGATTTTAGTGAAGAAATAACTTCAATGTATGAGCTTGCAGTATTTTTATCAGTACCAATTGAAACACGTATAGAGCGAATAGAACAACGGGAATATGAAAAACATGGAGAACGAATTTGCAAAGGCGGCGATATGTATGAACAACATATAAAATTTATTAATTTCTGTCGCCTACGTAATTTATCGAATATTGATAAATGGGCAGAAACGCTTAATTGTCCAGTTATAGACGTGGATGGAACAAAGGATTACAAACAAACAGCTGCAGATATAGCGAAACAATTTTATAACATTTCATTGCATCTCTAAACGTTTGTTAATCTCAAGCATGGACTCACTTTTTCTACGTAAATTACATTTTATACTAAATTGCGTAAAAGTATAAAATTATAAAAATTCCGACCCCCTTGCTATTAAGGGGACCGTACCTTTTGGCAAAACTTTTATATTGCGTAATACTAGGCTTTTATAACCTCAAACACATGTTGAGACGGTCGTGTTGATGTCAAGGGTTGAAAAGTTGGACGTAAAATAGGCTTGATACAAAGCGATTTATGCGGTTTAGTACCTGTGTTAATTTGGTTTTAAACCTTGAAAATATTTCTTGTAAGAACTTATCCAAAGCCTTGAAAACACAGGGTTGAGTGGACATTATTACTATTTGCCTACTGAGTTGACGATATTAATGTCAAAGATGTGGCGAGTGGATAGAATTACTGTAAAAATAGGGTTGAGCTGACAAGATTACTATAGTAAGAAGTGAAGACAAATGTTATAATTAGACTAATCATCATTTGGAATATTAGCAGGAAGGATGATTAGCTATATGTTTATCAAAAATACAGATTTAAATTTTAAGAGGAAATAATGAAAAAAAGAAAGAAGATAATAATACTAATATGCATTGCGACACTCTTAGTGTGGATGTTATATACGAATTTAAGTGTAGCTTTTACTTACTATGCAATTTCATTCGATTCTTTACCTAAGTCATTTGAAGGATTTAAAATAGCGCATATATCTGATTTTCATAATGCAAAGTTTGGCAAAGCAGTAGAATCTATTGTTGATGGAATTAAAGAAGAAAAACCAGACATAATAGCAATTACTGGTGATTTAATTGATTCAAGTAATACAAATGTTGAAGTAGCATTAGATTTAGTTAAAGGATTAGTTGAAATTGCTCCCTGTTATTATGTTACAGGAAATCACGAGTCATGGGTAGATAATGGTGTTTATCAAATACTTGAGGATAAATTGACAGAATATGGAGTAGTTATTCTGAGGGATAGTGAAGTTTTATTATCCAAAGGAGATGAGAGGATTTCGCTTATTGGAGTTGATGACCCCGATTATGCAGATTTAGTAGGTGGAATAGCGGAGACAATGTCAATTGAAAAAATTAACGAACTGTCATCTGAAGGATTGTTTTCTATTATGCTGTCACATCGACCAGAATATTATAAAGTTTACGAAACAACAGATGTAAATCTGATTTTATCCGGACATGCACACGGTGGACAATTTCGAATACCGTTTGTCGGGGGATTAGTAGCACCTAATCAAGGGCTACTTCCTGAATACGATAGTGGAGTTTATCAAGAAGATGAATTTGCTATGGTTGTGAGCAGGGGGATAGGAAATAGTATAATTCCTGTTCGTTTTAATAATCAACCCGAAGTAATAATTATTGAACTAAGGAACTGAATTTATAAAGAACCCAAAATTCCAATTTTACGAGTGGATTGATATAAAAATCTTTAGGAGTTACGATATGTCATACAATCCCAAAGTGCATGTTATACCTGCTAAACCTCCAAAGCGAGAGAAACGGGATAGAAAGAAAAAATAGAGATAAGAAAAATTATATGTGGGAAATAAATCATCCTTTTCCTTATGAAGATTCATTTGTTATTAATAAAACGATTGAATTAGAAAGTTTTTTAGAGAAAGAAAGTATTACTGGTGTTGTTTACTTCCATTCTCAGATGAGGGATTACTTAAATAAAATTGATTATGAGTATATGATCTGGCAAGAATGGAAGGAAGGATATGCAAGATATATAGAAAATTTAATAAGAAAAAAGATCGGTATAAAGACTAATTCAAATAAAATTCAACCGAATTAGTTTTTATGAAATCGGTAGTAAATATATACATCTTTTGATTAAAGAAAATCCAAATTTAAAAAACGATTTAAATGGACTTTACTATAAAATGTTGAATCCTTAAAGTTTAGAATGTATATTACTCACTTTAATAATAAACATAATTTTATGCAATAAACAAAATATATATTTAGGTGATGAAAAGATGATTATAAAAGAAATATATGATGAACAAGAAAAGAAAGAAATATCGACCAGTATCTTGGAATCACTCCCTAATTGGTTTGGGATACAAGAATCTACACAAGAGTATATTAATAAAAGTAGCTATTTACCATTTTTCGCAGCAATCAATGAATCAAAGCCATTGGGATTTATTTCAATAAAAGAAAATAATCAATATACTTCTGAGATTTATGTTATGGGGGTTCTTCCTAATTGTCACAATCAAGGCATTGGAACATCTTTAATTAATAGAGTTTTACTATGGGCTAAAGAAAAAGGATATGAATATTTACAGGTAAAGACTTTGGATGAATCTCATCCAGATTTTTACTATGCGAAGACAAGGAAATTTTATACCTCTGTTGGATTTAAACCCTTAGAATGCTTACCAGAATTATGGGGAAGAGAAAATCCATGTCTTATAATGATTCAACGCTTAGTTTAGTATTTAGGGTAAACAATATAAAATAAAAGATGCTTACATACATTGCGATCGAATATTTGAGTCAGCTTATGGAAATATGTGTTGAAAGTATGATGAGAAAATACATCCAATTAATTAACATATCAAAAAGATTTTTACCGATTCGATTTTTATATTCTTGATGGTCTTTAGCAGTAAACGAGGCAAAAAAAAGATAATATTTGTTACAAAATTAGTATTATTTAATTTGAATAGGAAATTAACAATATGTTTTAAAAAGGTGATGCTTTTCTGTTAAGAAGCACACCTTTTATGTTTTAAAACGAAGTGAAATGAGGGAAAATGAATATTTATATATCTAAAATGGCATATAATGTTTTGAAGAAAGAATGAATAGGAGGGGTATTTTGGAGCAAGAAGATTTTATAATGTCTAATATATATAACAATATTCAATATTATTTGAAAATGTTAAAACAAAGTGTGATTTATAAGCCACAATATTTTGAATTAATAAATAAAGAAATTAATAATATGTATAATTTTCACTTATATTATATTAATCAGTTAAAAACAAGAAGATATTTGGACGATTTAAATTTAGAAAATAATAAGGAATTTACATTAAAAGAACTTTCTTACTATGATGGTACAAAAGGAAAACCTGCATATGTTGCTGTAAATGGAATTATATATGATGTTAGTCTAAATTCAACATGGGGTGGGGGGACACACTTTAATTTATATTCGGGTGCGGACTTATCTAAAGAATTTAATTCATGTCATAATTTAGAAGTATTAACGAAATTACCTAAAGTAGGAATTTTAATAAATTCAGTGGAGAATAGACATGAATGATAACTGTCCGATTTTTGTGTTTAAAGATAATACCGTTAAAAGAATAGTTGATTTAGCGATTAAAAAGTTAAGAAATAATCCACAAA
>CALFRW010000003.1 GCA_937919135.1 uncultured Haloplasmataceae bacterium | reverse complement strand
TTTCTTGGTGACACCCAGCTTTACTTAAACGTGTTTTAATATACTCTGTTACTTCTTCCTTAGTAATACCAGTAAAATGATAGTTGATGACAATTCTTTGTCTTAGCGTCTGTTAGTCCCAATTAATATATGAGATAATCCTTTTATCAAATAAATGATAGGAGGAGAAATTATTATGAATGAGAAAGAAAACTTACGATTATTATGGCGAAAGCGTGTTAAGGATTTTAGAGTTAGTGGGTTATCAATGAAAAAATATAGTAAAGAAAATAATCTTAAAATTCACCAACTTCAATATTGGAATCAAAAATATAAAGGTGACAATAAAAAGGAAGCGTCTAATTGGGTATCAGTTGATTTAAACAATAATCAAACAAATAATAATTATCAGTCACTCTGATGTTAGTATATAAGTATGGACACATCAAAATTATATTAATATTAATAGTTGTAGAAAACTTTGTAAACATGATTTTTACAATATTGCATGTGAAGCTTTTGCACAGGATTTGTATCATAAAAATTTTATTTAGAGGTAAAAGAATGATAAGCGAAATTATTTATAACTACATAGAAAGTAATTTTAATTATAGTGATGAATTCGTCAATTTACCAAATGATATAAAAACAGAAATAAAAAATAATTGGGAAAATTTATTATCAATTGGTAAAAACTATACTAATGGAGAACTTTTCACAGTTGATACAATAAAATATGAAAAGGGTATTCTTGATTTTAATGTAAAAAAAACAAACTATGCTCACTATCTTTATAGTATTAAAAATAATTTCAATGGATATTATTTATGTCGATCTATAGCGTCAAATATTTTACCAATTACATTTGATAATTATTTTGTACTTGCAACTATGTCTAAAAATACTTCATTGGCGAATAAAATTAAATTTGTTGGAGGAGCATTATCAGAAGAAGATAGAAGTGTAAACACTCTTAATCCACTCAAATGTATAACAAGGGAAACTTATGAAGAATTAGGCTTAAATATTAGCGATAATAGAAACGTATTAAATATAAAACCTAAATATTTTATTACAAGAAAAAACCTTTCGTTTATTAATACGTTATTTATAGCGAACTTAAATATAACTGCTAAAGATTTATTAAGATTATTCAATAATTATCAATTAAATTTAAATAATCTAAATGAAGAATCCGAACTCTCCTCATTAGTTTTTATAAAAAATGATAGAGAAGAGATTAAAAATTTTATGATAAAATATAAGGATAGATTGATAGATTACCTAAAGGAAGTATTTTTAGTGTTAATAAATGAAAGAGAGGCAAATGATATAACCACAAAAATTTAAATTTTAATATTCGATATTAACAAAACTTACGAAAATGCTTAATTTTTAATTAATCAATATTTAACGATATGAAAACTTATTTGAAATATAAAAGGAATTACTTATTAGGATAGGTAAAGTATAATATGAAAGATAGTAAAGTGAAAATATCATTAAACCAAGAACTTAATGAAATGTTCAAAATAAAATTTAATAATTTCAAAAATACATTTGGAAGAGAGCCAAATGATAATGACCCAGTGTTTTATGAGTTTATAAATAGACAAACAGAACATAATAACAAAATAATTCGAACAATGAGAAATTCTGAAGTTGTAGAAGAGCAGATTATTTATGCTTTTTATATTACAGGGCGTATTTTAACTAAGGGTAATATAAAATACTTATCAAAAGATGAAATAAATGAATGGAGTGAATCAATTAATGAATATAATAATTTATTAGAGGAACCAATTGAAGCAAATAAATATACCAACTTATTAAAAATTGTTACTACAATTAATAATTTTTTAAAGGATCTTTGTGAAAGTCATTTTAGGGATATAGATACTGTTTTTTCGGTATTTATAAATAATAATACTAATCAAGAAACATGGTGTAATAAATATGAAATAAATAATTTTATGGATTATGTAATTTTTTGCATATATAAAACAAAAAAGGATATAGAAACACTTGAGATGTTAATAAAAGAAGGATTAGTAGAGAATGCTTTTGCTACAGTTCGTTTCATATTTGAAACGTATATTAATCTAGCAGGATTTAGGATGGATAAGGATCTTTTTAAAGAGAAGATTTTACCTTTAGCAGGTGTGGAAAAAGGAACACATTGTCGTTTAAGTAAAAATAAAGTTAAGGATTTAAATATAGGAAAAGTTTATGATATAAGTGTTAAAATCAAGGATCTAGCTACTAAAAGTGGAAACAATAATATTGCTTTTTATAATATACTCTATAGTAATTTATCTCAATATATTCATGTAGATATATTTTCAACCAAAAAGTATTTTTCGGAACCAGATCCATTTTACGATATTGATGAATGCTTTATTGTAGGAATATTTAGTTTGTTTTTTTGCTTAAAAATTTTAGAAGAGGTAATTGAACTAAATATAGAAGGACAGTTGTTGCTAGATATAAAATATTTTATTAACAAATTAAAAAGTAGCTTAATTTTATCTTTAAGAACTTTGAACGAATATGAAATGACACCAATATATTCTTTAATGTTATATGATTTAGAATAAGTGGACGTAAATACATCATGGTCCAGGCCATCGTTACTATATTTTCACGTTCGAGTAGACCAAACAATTTAAATATAAGTATAGAAATGATAACATTTGTGGTTTATAATAGAACAATTATAAACAAGGAACCAAATATCTTTTTAATTGTTATAAACAGGTAAAAATTGAAGTGGGTTTAGTATCAGTTATTGGACGTGGATAGCATCCGACGCGGGCCATCACCATCATTAAACAAAGTATTAATAGACTATTTAAAAATGGAATAAATTTTGTACATAAAATATAAAAAGATACTAAATTGTGAGGTTGTCGATAAATTGATGACCTTTTTAATTGTTTTGTAATACATGACTATGTGCGATAAATTTTACGCTTACAATTAATTAAATATAAATATGGAAATAGAAAAGTCTTTGTTTTATAATAGAAACAAGGACATTTTTATTTGACAAAATTAAATTTTTCATAAAACACGTTAATTTACTAAATATAGGAGTTTATTAAAGATACAAAGAAGGAGATTAATTACAATGTTTGAAAATATTAACGTAGAACAATTGAGAGAAATGATAATAGGTGCTTATAATAAATACAAAAATCGCTTGTATTACACAAGGGGATTGTTGTTATACAAAAAAGAATTAGCCGAATTTGAATTCAATAATTTTGATAACAAAATTGAATGTTTGACAAAGTTTCTGTGGAAATATTTGAATGATATTGAAACCAAAGAAGATATTGAATATTTGAACAAATTAATAGTTCAGATTAGTTATATACAAGAGGTAAAAAGGATAGATGAAACAAGTGAGTCAATAAATTTTAATTTTTTTATTGATATGCCAATAGAATTACACATTATTGATACAATTTGGACTGTATATGCTGCTCATCCTAATTCTAAAACGAAGCAAAAGGATGAATATCATTACGGAAATTTAATAGATACTGAAAATTTATACAATGGAAATGATTGGAATACAGTAGAGTTTAAAGACATTAATTGGAAGAATAATAGTTTATTTAAAAAATATGTACAGGGATATAATAATTGGATTACAAACGTACTAAAAAAAATAGAATCAAATAAAAATATCTATGAGCATATGACGCTACTATCTATTGATATGAGAAGATATTATTATAGTACCTACAAATCCTTAGATTACTTTACAAAATTGAACTCCACATATGGATTAGATAAACTTACTTCCATTTTAACGATTATTTATAATAAATATTATTGTGAATTAGAAGGTGTTACCAAAATAAAATTATCTGAAGGATTTCTACCAATCGGAATGGCTTCTTCAATGTATTTATCGAATATTTTTTTAGAAAAATTTGATGAAAATATAAACCAAAATGAAAATGTACTTTTTTATGGAAGGTATGTTGATGATATAATTATTCTTTTCGATACAAAGACAAATAATAATAATCTTATGAAGATTATTAAAAATGAATTATCAAAAACAAATTATTATCAAAATATTATTTTAAATGAAGAAAAGACTCGGTCATTTTTAATCTCTAAATCACACTTCTTAACAGATTTTGAGATTATTAATAATTATCTAAAAAGTGTAGGAAACAAATATTATGGTTCAATAACTAATGAAGAGTTATCCTTTAAAAAATATATAGATTTTGATAAACGTGTATTAAAGAGCAACTTAATGGAAAAGTCACAAATAACTGAAGAAGAACTGGTCGCTCAAGATATAAAAGATATTCTATTATTTATGAACTATATTTTCGATCAGGTCGAGTTTAAAACAAAAACTTTAGATGATGTCTACTCAAAAATACTGACATTTGTTTCGGAAGGGTACAATGTTAATGTATTTGCTGATATTTTTATGTGGTTATCAAAATTTGGTAGAAGAAAAGAAGACACTATAAAAATTTATGAAACAATTAAAGAAAAAATTGATACATTAAGTAATTATAAAAGAAATGAGATTGAAGAATCGAATTTAAATAATAAAATCGATAATTTTAAAACTACAAGTATTAACAATCTTAAATGTGCGTATCTAATGGGTACAATTAAAAATGAATTAAAAATAAATAATGAATTAAACGAAAAATTTGAAAAGTCAAATCTAAAGAAAAAATATGGTTTAATTAAATATTTAATACAAATTATTAAAGAAGGTAAAAAATCATTTAAGAATGGAGAAAGCTTTTATAATGAATATTTTGATGGATATATTCCATTCATTCATTTAGATGAAATTTTTGTTTATGATCAAATTGTTAATATTTTAAAAAATAAATTTAGTAATTCGATAAAAACATTTGTTAAAATTAATAAAATGGAAAATAATGATTTTAAATATTTAAGAAAGTCTAAGAAACTGATAAATACTAGTTATGATTCATATGAATATAATATCGATTCAGAATTTCCATATAATATAAATGAACAGACTATGCATGTATGTGATGCGTTGTCTTAAGGGTTCGTGAGCAACAAAACTATAATCTATTGTTATACTAGATTATAGTTTTTTAGTCGAGTAATTTATAATTAAAAAAATTTAAGATCCCAGAATTTCAGCAATGAAAAAAATAAAATAATAGTGTGTGCTACAGTAGATAAAAAAGTATATCACCTTTGGTGACATACTTTTTTATACTCGATTATTCTTTTTCCCATACAACAGTTAGAGTAGAGCCTCCTATTTGTGCGGTTAATGTTATTTTCCCGTCTTTGATAGTGCCTGTTTCGGTAATCTTTTGCGATCCTGATTTGGTGATAATTGTAATGGTTTCTCCATCTACCTCCCATTCACCAGTTTGTTCGAACACGGTGTCAGTACCTTTTACCTTATTTGTTTGATAATAATCACCATTCTTTTTAAGTTCAATATAATTGTACTCATAGATTTCAGAAATATTGCCTATACCAGAAATTGATGTAACATTGTACTTCCCCACATGTTCTGATTTAGCACAGCTAGCTAAAACAACAAATAATAACATAAGTGTGATGACACTAAAGAATTTTAGGATGTTATTTCTCAAAATATTACCCCTCCTTTTATACTATTATACTATACTTAGTAAGAAAAGATATATTAATTTTAATATATATTTTGTAATTCTTCTTATATAATGATATAAATCAAATTACTAAAAAAAAGTATTTAGTAATGGTTAAACAAAAATAACATTTGATTGTAAAGCTTGTATAGTTTGTTATTGTTTAACCTTTTTTTATTTGATATACTTTAACTAATCTTATAAATATGAAAGGAATATAGATGAGAATTATTATTTCACCCGCAAAAAAGATGATAGAAGATACGGATTCTTTAGATTATAATTACTTACCTTTTTTTATAAAAGATACTGAAGTTTTATTTAGATATTTGAAGAAGCTAGCTTATGAGGAATTAAAATCAATATGGAATTGTAGTGATAAAATAGCTACAATTAACTATGAACGGATTCAGAAAATGGACTTATATCGCAATTTGACCCCTGCTATTTTATCATTTGAAGGAATACAGTATCAATATATGGCTCAAAGGGTATTTGAAACTAAGGAATTTGAATATCTTGAGAAACATCTTCGTATTTTATCAGGCTTTTATGGTATGTTACGCCCATTTGATGGTGTTATTCCATATCGTTTGGAAATGCAGGCAAAATTAAGGGGAGAAAAAATAAATTCACTGTATGATTTTTGGAATCAAAAATTAGCTGATAGATTATTTGCGGAGGCAGACTGTATTGTTAATTTAGCATCTAAAGAATATTGTAAATGTATTACTAATTATTTGGATAATAATAAACGATTTATAACATGTGTATTTGGTGAAATAATTGGAGAAAAGGTAGTAGAAAAGGGAACTTTAGTAAAAATGGCAAGAGGAGAAATGGTACGATTTATGGCAAATAATCAGATTGAAGATGTTGAAGATATTAAAAAATTCGATGGTATAAATTATAAATATGATGAAAGTTTATCAAATGATAATACATTTATATTTATAAAAAATAAAAATCAGGAGTAAATATGAAAAATAAAATTGTTATTATTACCGGCGCTAATTCAGGTATAGGGAAGGCTGCTACGATAAAATTCTGTGATGCAGGATATACTGTAGTTATGGCTTGTCGTAATCTTAAAAAAAGTAAATTTGTTCAAGAAGAAATTATTAAGATTACTAAAAATACTAATTTAGATTTATTAGAATTAGATATTTCTTCTATTGAATCGATTAAAGATTTTATTAAGAATTTTAAAAACAGATACAATCATTTGGATATATTAGTTCATAACGCAGGGCATTTTAACCACGGTGAAAAAAATTATCAATTGAGTAAAGATAATCTTGAACTTACATTTGCTACTAACACATTTGGTCCCTTTTTGTTAACACATTTTTTATTAGATTGGTTAAAAAAGTCCGATGATGCTCGAGTTTTACATGCTTGTTCTACTAACATCAGACATTTTTTTGATCCTAAGCGTAAAATTGATTTTGATGATTTACAAGGAAAATTAGTAAGTGCTAAAAAATATAATTCCTACAAAATGTATGGTGATTCTAAAATGGCATTACTGATGATGACCTTTAAAATGGCTGATTATTATAAGAATGATTTCATAAAGGTAAATGCTGTGCAGATTCCCGCTATTAAAATATCTAAGGCAACAATAAAGAATCTTAAGCCTATATGGAGACTTTTAGCTAGAATTCAGAGCTTTTTTGGAGCTGCTCCAGAAAAAATGGCGGATACTTATTTTTATTTATGTACTTCTGAAGCATTTAGAAATATTTCAGGAAAACTAATTAATGATAAAAGAATCGTCATGGAATCATCTTTTTATTCCTCTAGTTTAATTCAATCAATTAAACAATTATTTGATAAAAATGTATATCCCAAATACGCTAGCGATAAAGAAAACATTGAGCGAATATGGCAATTAGCATTAGAGCTAACATTATGTAAGTAATTAATCCTACTTTATTAGTGAATATTGAAGTAGGTTTTTTTTGTCAGCTAGCCAATTACTTTTTTTTAATTTTATCTAAAATACTTTTCCATAAATAGTGGCATCATAATAATAATATTTATGGAGGTGTTATAATGGCTTTTGAAAAACTTTTTGAGCCAGCTTATATTGGTAAATTAAAAATTAAGAATCGATTAGTATTATCACCGATGAATACACATTTTTCAATCGGAGAACCATCAGTACTAGCTGAAAAATATTATGAATATTATAAAGCACGTGCTAAGGGAGGTGTGGGTTTAATAATTACAACTCATGTTAAAGCAGAAAAAGAAATCGACCCATACCCGCTTTCTTTTGGATATGCAACACTTGATTCACCGAGTCAAATAAAGTATTTTTATGAGATAACAGAAACCGCCCATCGGTATGATTCAAGGGTCGCGATAGAACTTTCTCCAGGCACGGGAAGGCTAGCTGATGCCGCTCTAGAGAGAAGATGGCCAGTAGGTCCGTCAGAAAATGGTCTTTTAGGAATGCCTGATATTAAAACACGTGAGTTAACTAAAGCTGAGATTAAGAAGTTAGTTGATGCCTATGGTGTATCAGCTGGTTTAGCTAAACAAGCAGGTTTTGATATAATTTATATTCACTTTACCGCATATCTAGGTGATCAATTTCTATCTTCAGTATGGAATCGTAGAACAGATGAATATGGCGGGAGTTTAGAAAATCGAATGAGGTTTTTGGTTGAATGTATTGAATCAGCAAAGAACAATGTTGGAGAAGACTTTCCAATGATTGTCGGATTAGCCTTAGATCATGGTTTTCCAGGGGGAAGAGAATTTGATGAAACGATTGAAATTGCTAAGAGAATGAAAGCGATGGGTATTGATACATTGCACCTAAGACGTGGAAGTTATGATAATATGAATTTATTAATTCCTACTGAATATATGGAAGATGGAGTCTCTGTTGAATATGCGAATATTGTTAGAGACAAAGTAGGGATACAAGTAATTACTGATGGAAATATTAGCGATCCTGAATTAGCTAATAAACTGATTGCGGAAAATAAAGTCGATTTTGTCGGACTTGGACGTGCGTTACTTGCTGATCCTGAATGGGTTAATAAGGTTCGTATTAACAAAAAAGAAGATATTATCCCTTGTGTGCGTTGTATGCAGTGTATTAATAGGGTGTCATTTGGTCAATATGCAGCGTGTAGTGTAAATCCCTTTTTAGGAAAAGAGTACCTAAGTCCAATAATTCCAACTAATAATCCCAAAAATATACTTGTTATAGGTGGTGGGATGGCAGGGATGGAGTTTGCTTTATTAGCTAGTAATAAAGGTCATAAAGTTACCTTAATTGAAAGCACATCAAAACTTGGTGGGCATCTATTAGAAGGGGCAGTCATGGAGCATAAGAAAGAGGTAAAAGCTTATTGTGAGTATTTAGTAAGAAAAATTAAGAATTCTGATGTAAATGTAAAGTATAATACTCGAGGTACAAAAGAATTGGTTCAAAAACATAAACCAGATGCATTAGTGATTGCGACAGGTTCTAGTCCAGTAATTCCACAAGTACCTGGAATTGATAAACCAAATGTCAAAATTGCGGTAGATTTATTAAAAAATAATGAAAAAACTGGTCAGAATATAATTATTGTAGGTGGTGGCCTAGTTGGATGTGAAACGGGGTTGCACTTATCTAAAAAAGGAAAGAATGTTACGATAATCGATATGCTTCCTGAAGTAGCACAAGATGTTATTTTTATGTCAAAAGGTTCCTTGCTGCAAGCATTAAGTGATAAAGGAGTAAAAACCAAAGGAGGGCAGGAATTATTAGAAGTAACAGATAAAGGAATTATTGTAAAAGAATTACGCGGGAATACTAAAGAACTAAGCTGTGATACTGTAATTATATCAACAGGTTTTAAAGCTAATGATTCATTGTTCGATGAACTTAAGAATGAAGTTGATGAAATCTATAAAATTGGGGATTGTATTAAAGCAAGAAAATTTATTGATGCAACACAAGAAGCTTTTCAAATAGCTGTAGATATTTAAGGCATTATAAACTGGGTGTTATTAAAAGCACCCAGTTTATATATTTAATTACACTTTATTAAAAAAATATCAATATTGTACTATTAATATCAAAATGTTACAATTGTATTCTAAAATGGAGATGTTATACTAAAATCAGAAAGCGTTTTAGGAGGGAAAAATATGCGAAAGCTTTTGTCACTTGTACTTTTTAGTTTGTTCGTAATCATGATTGCTGGTTGCGGTAAAGGCGATGTTGAGATTAAAACAATGAGTATGTTTGGTGGAACTGATCCACACGCTGAAACTTATGAAGCTCTATTAGCAGCTTTTGAAAAGAAACATGATGTTACTATCACTGATAACTCAGCCACTTCAGATGAAATATGGAAGACTAGTGTTCTTACCGCATTTTATAGTGGTGTTGAACCAGACGTTTTATTTTATTTCACTGGTGAGGTAGCTAAGCCATTAGTTACTAACGATTATGTGGTTTCAATTGAAGAAATTCGTAAAGAATATCCAGATTATGCTAAAAACATTTCTGATAGTGTAATGGATCCATATGCTGTTCCATTGAAGGGCTTTGTAGAGGGAGTATTCGTAAATACAGAGTTATTTACAGACGATTTAGCGCCATACCTTGAAAAAGATGTTTGGACATGGGATGATTATCATGAAATCGCAAATAAGTTAATTGCGAAAAACATAACCCCATTTGCCTTTGGTGCTACTGACGTTCCCCATTATTGGATTGAGCACACAGTTCTAGGAATTTTAGGACCTACTGCATTTACAGATATTAAAGGTTCAATTGAAAATCATGAAAATGAATGGGTTAAAGCATTAAAATTGATTAACTATTTTGCTGAACAAGGTTGGTATGGACCAACAAAAGGTAATCAAGAACATTCAGCTGCAGAAGCTACCTTTAAGGATGGAAAAGCAGCGATGATCTTAGATGGTTCTTGGTTAGCTGGTAGTTTTGATGAAACGACAACTGTTAAAGCAAGTAAAATGATAATGATGCCATTCCCAGCTATTCCTACTAGCAAAGGTGGTAAAAATGAAATTTACATGCAAAGTGGCTTTACATCTGGATTTTATATTTCTAGAAAAGCATGGGAAGATAAGTCTAAACGAGATTTAGCTGTTAAACTAGTTGAATCAATGATTAATACTGAAGCAATAAAAGATTTTTGTAAATCTGGCGGAATACCTGCAGACCCTAAAGTGGAAATACCTAATCAAAATAATCTACAAGTATCAATGAATTCAATGCCTGCAAAAACAGTTAGTGCAACTTTACCGTTATCTGATTCGGCTAAAGCGGGAAGTTTTACGGAACTAGTAAAGGCAGCAAACTATTATATAACTGGAAATGATACAGGAATAAAAGCAGCATTGGATGCCTTTTTAGAAAAGCAATAGTAAAAATAAGGTATTGCACTTAATGCAATACCTCGTTTTTTTTCAAAAACTAGGGAATTAAGTATCATGAAAGGAGAGATGGTAAATGTATAAGAAAAAATGGATAGCTTATGTTATGATAATACCAATGTTAGTTTTTTTATCGGTATTTCTCCTATATCCTTTTTGGGTGAATATCAAGAATAGTTTTTATAAATTTGAAAGTATGTTAGATAAGAATCCTGTCTTTATAGGGCTTGATAATTATAAGACTATGTTCACTGATAAAGTTTTTTTAGGTTCATTTATAAATACATTAATCCTTATTGGCTTAGTATTAATTTTTCAAGTGGGTATAGCGTTGATTCTAGCCTTATTAGTAAATTCAATTACCAAATTCAGTTCATTTTTTAAAGTTACTTTTTTTATGCCAATAGTAGTTTCTGCCACAGCATTAGGGTTAATGTTTAATTTATTTTATGACTATAATTATGGGATGTTTAATCAAATTTTGTTAATTATTGGTCGAGAAAAAATATTTTGGAAAGATCCTCAAAATCTTAATCGATTATTCACTTTAATTGTAAGTCCTGTCATATGGCAGTATATAGGTTTTTATTTCGTAATCTTTTTAACTGGTTTGTCTGGACTTTCTAAGGAGATACTAGATGCTGCTGAGATTGATGGATGTTCAGGTTTACAAAAGGTAAGATATATTCAAATTCCCATGATTAAGAATATTACTCGAATTGTAATTGTTCTGGGGATAACAGGAACCCTAAAAGTTTTTGATCTCCCTTATATTATATCTCCTAACGGGTACCCCAATGGGAAAACGCATTTTCTAGGAACATATATGTACGATAAAGCGTTTAATTCTGTTGATATTGGATACGCTGCTGGATTTGCAGTTTTTATAGTAATAGCGGGAATACTATTTAGTTTTATTTCTAATATGATTTTTAGACAGGATCATGATTTGTAGAAAGGTGGATTCCATATGAAATTGAGCAAGAGGACAACTACTCGTACTTTAATATATATTTTATTATCCTTGTGGACTTTAGGGTGTATCTATCCATTTATATGGATACTAATTAATAGCTTTAAAGATAAAGGAGATATATTAACTAATTCTTTTTCACTTCCGATTAAGAGTTTTACTTTAGATAACTTTAAATCAGCAATCTTTGGTCGTTATAATGTATTACAAGCTTATCTAAATAGTTTTATTATTTCTTTTTCTGTCGTTGTTTTGGTGTTAATTATTACAACTTTTAGCTCTTATGCCTTAGCGAGGTATAATTTTAAGGGGAAAAGGTTTGTTTATGCTTTAGTCATTGCTTGTATGATGTTTCCTATTTTCTCTACAATCTTTCCTTTATATAAAATGTTAGTAAATTTCAAAATCCATGGTACACATTTAGGTGTTATATTACCGCAAGTTGCAGGTAATATTGGATTCGCTACTATCCTTTTAACAGGGTTTATCCAAAATATCCCGAAAGAAGTAGAAGAATCAGCCTATTTAGATGGTGCTAATGTTTTTCAAATCATGCGTTATATTACCGTGCCAATGTCTAAATCAGCTTATTCCTCAGCAGCAATTTTTGTTTTTTTATGGAGTTATAATGATTTGTTTTTACAAATGTTAATTTTAACTGATAGACGGAAAATGCCTATTAGTGCGCTGTTAAGAGAAATTAGTTCTAAAGAAGGTGGCACAAACCAAGGATTAATGGTTGCAGCTGTTGCTTTAATCGCTATACCGATAATTATTGTATATTTTTTCTTACAAAAAAATATAATTAAAGGATTAACCGCTGGAGCAGTAAAGGAATGATATTGAAGATGAACATGACATTAGAACAAAAAATTGGACAATTGTTAATGATTGGTTGGCAAAGTAATAAGGTTGAAGATATTATCGAAATTATCAAGAATTATCATTTTGGTAACATTATCTTATTTACAAGAAATATAAAAAATGCCAATCATTTAAAAGAAATGACTAAAGAAATTCAAGAAGCTGCGATTAAATTTAATAGCGTACCAGCATTTATTGCTATAGATCAAGAAGGTGGAAATGTAAGAAGAATTTACGATGGTGTAACAAGAATACCAGGTCATATGGCAATAGGTGCAGCAAGTTTTAATCGTCCCCAAGCAGCTAATGAGGTGGGACATATTTTAGCTGGTGAATTAAAGGATCTTGGTGTGAATATGGTATTAGCACCGATAGCGGATGTTAACTCAAATCCTCAAAATCCAATCATCGCTATTCGTGCTTTTAGTGATGACCCTCACTATGTTTCAAAGCTAGCCAGTGAAATGAGCCAAGCAATTCAAGAAGAAGGGGTTTTATCTACCTATAAACATTTTATTGGCCATGGTGATGTTAGTTTGGATTCGCATTTAGATTTACCATATGTAAATAAAAATATTGATGAACTAAAACATATAGAATTAATCCCTTATATGGGTAATTACTTACCAGATGCGATTATGATTGCTCATATATTATATAAAAAATTGGATGATCGTTTTCCTGCTTCAATTTCATATAAGATTATTAATGATTTATTACGAAAAGAAATAGGTTATGAAGGTTTAGTTGTTTCTGATTGTTTTGAAATGGAAGCATTATCACGAGCCTTTTCATTAGATAATGCAGGTATATTTGCGGTAAATGCTACTAGTGATATTTCAATTATCAGTCATTCTTTTGGTAAACAATTGACGGTACGTAACTCTTTATTAAAGGCTGTAAATACTGGTAAAGTTACTATTGAGCAAATAAATCAGTCATTAGCGCGAATTCTCAAATATAAAGAAAAATATTGTTTTGAAAAAGAAACAATTAGTGATTTAGAAAGAAATCAAGAGGTTGCAGATGCAATTAGTTTAGCAAGTATTACACTTGCGCATGGAACACCATTTGAAATTGATGAAAATACAATTGTTGTTGGAGTAACAAACTATTTACAATCATTTGCGGAAGATGCAAATGTTGAAAACATTGATGTCGCTAAAGTAATTGGTGAGACCTTTTCAATTCCGTATTTCAGCATCGATAGTAAAAAGTTTAATTTAAATGAAGTTCAATCGCTTGTTATCGGGAAAAAGATAATTCTCGCACTATCAGATTCTCATTTAACATTAGTACAAAAAGTACTTTATACTAACCTAGTTCAAAGTGGAGAACGAATAATGCTGATTTCACTAAGGACTCCATATGATGTATTAGATCAATCAATGCCTGAATGTCATATTTGTTTATATGAATACACACAATTATCAATACAATCACTTATAAGGGTATTAAAGGGTAATGAAGCAAAGGGTAAATTACCCGTTAAAATAGATAAAGATCAAAAGGTTCATAAAGGAAAAGGTTTTTTAATTGATAATATTATTGAATATATCGATAAAAATTACTCAAAACAAATAACATTAGCATCAGTAGCTGATGAATTTCTAATAACAAGAGAACATTTATGCAGGATATTTAAAGCTAAACACCATATTACCTTTTTATCATATTTAAACCAAGTAAGAATTTCTAAAGTAAAACATTTATTATTAACAACCAACTTACGAATAAATGAAATTGCTAATTTATGTGGCTATTTTGATATTAATTACTTCAATAGATTATTTAAAAAGAGTACCGGTGCAACACCATCCTACTTTAGAGATAATCATGGATATTATGATAAAGAATTAAGTGATTTTCAAGACTAAGAATTTGCTATGCTCCCTTATAGTAAACAGAGCAAGGGGAGCTTTTTTTATGTGAAGAAAGTCAAGGTATAGTAAAGAGATCAAGCTGTATTCGTTCAATAATGATGCAGAATTTAAAATACCTTATACTGATTATAAAGGAATAAATATATATTACAGAGATTCAAATGGTCATTTCTATATGGCTAATCCTGATTATGGAATAATATATATATGATAATTTAAATAGACCACTTTAATAGTGGTTTTATTTAATAGGTTTATTGAGATGTTCATGAAAAGTCATGAAATAGATAATAATACATATATAAGTGTGGACATATATATTAAGACTTGTTAAAATTGAGTAAATTAATATGTATTTTTATGGAGATATTTAATACTAAATAAAATAGAAATTTGAGTTTAAAATATCAAATATTTTTACATTAGTAGGAGGGGTTTTATGTTAGAGCTAGTTAATATTACTAAAATCTATAGTGATAGAAAAGGATTAGTTAAAAAAACAGCTTTAAAAAATATTAATTTGAATTTTGATGAAACTGGGCTTAATATGATTCTTGGTAAGAGTGGCAGTGGAAAATCATCGTTGTTAAATATAATAGGTGGTTTAGATGATTTTAATCAAGGAGATATTATAATCAATAAGCGTTACCTAAATAAATTTAATCCTAATGAAATAGAATCATATCGTAATACTTATATAGGTTTTATTTTTCAAGAGTATTATATGTTAGAAAAGCTTACAGTTGGAGAGAATTTAGAATTAGCATTATTATTACAAAATACTGAAAAACATTTAATAAAAGCAAAAGTAAAAGAAATTTTACAAAAGGTTGACTTAGAAAATTATCATAATCATAAAATTAATGAGCTTAGTGGAGGAGAAAAGCAAAGAGTTGTTATAGCGAGAGCATTAATTAAAGATTCTAAAATAATTTTAGCAGATGAGCCTACAGGAAATTTAGATAGTGAAACAAGCAAAATGATTTTAGAACTATTGAAAAGCCTAGCAAAAGATAGACTAGTTATCATGGTGACTCATGATAGAGGATTTGCGGAAGAATACGGAGACCGAATAATCGAACTAAAAGACGGAGAAATAATAAATGATTATTTCAATCATCCCAATAATGTAATTAAACAAAATGAAACTATGGAAGCAAAATTCAATAAGACAGTTTTACCATTAAAGTATAAATTTAAATTTGCATTTAGTAGTCTTTTGAAATATAAGTTTCGATTATTGTGTTTGACAATTTTATTTGTGAGTTCGTTAGTATTCGTTTTAATAGCACTAACTTTCTCGTTTTATGATGCTACCAAAGCTACTGCGCTAACCTTTGAAAAAGCAAAATTAAATCAAGTTCCGATCGTTAAAATCGATAATGGTAAAAAGGTATCTTTTACGGATCAGGAAATTGCAGAGTTACAAAAATCTAATCCAGATTTTGATTTTCTTCAAACAATAAAGGAGTATGAGAATGTCTGGCGCTTTGCTAGTAATGAAAATTATATATATGACTCTACATCATTTAATAAAATTGTTATTGTAGACGACAGTCAGATAAATGTAAATTTATTGACAGGACACATTCCCGATAAAGATAATGAGATAATGATGACAGATTATATGGGAAGTATGTTTATTAAATATGATGTTATTTCAAATGTAACAACCGTAGAAGAACTAATAGGAAAAGAAGTTAACTATAAGGATGATATGTTAACAATATCTGGGATAATTCAAACTGATTATGATTCATTTGAATTAGATTATACTTCTGATGAAGTGCCGTATATGTTTAGTTTAAAACATGAAAATTTTTATCAAGAATTATATATGACGAAAAATACATACGAAAAGGTATTTAATCAATCAACTAGAATGGCTGTTATGAATGAAGGTTATTATAATCTTCCTAGGATTAATAAAACTATTTTAGGTAATAAAAAAATATTTGGTACCTATCCACAAAATGATAATGAGATAATGATTTCGATTCATGATATTAGTGAATATTTTGATAAAAGAATTAATTATACTTTATTAACAGATCAAGAAATATCTAGTTATTTAGGTAAAAAAATTACGTTGGATTTAAGTTACTACCCAAAATATAATGGAAAAACAAGTTTTTCGATTGCTGGGATTATAGACAATAGGAATGATACAATACCTTACTTTGTATTTAATCAAAATATGTTTGATTATTTTAATTATCATACATCTAAAAATGATGGTGGAAAACTAAAAGAAGTTTCGGCATTTATTAAGAATGATGATACAGGGTACTATAATCTTCTAAAGGATTTACCTAATACTTATAGACATAATACGCCATATAGTAAAGAGTTATATAGTGTTGATAAATTTACAAGCCATTTAAACACAGTGTTTTTTATAGTAAGTTTAGTTTTTTCATTATTTTCAATTATAATGATATATACATTTATTTCCGCTAGTATTAAAGCTAAACAAAAGGAAATAGGTACATTAAGGGCTATTGGAACTAGAAATTCAGATATATTAAATATTTATATTATTGAATCCTCCTTTATTTTATTTATTTCACTCTTAATTACTATAATATTATCACGTCTATCCTTATATGGTTTAAACAATGATATAGCATCATATTTTGATATTAGGATAGAAGTACTGTATTTTAATATTATTTCAATCATCATAACTATTCTAATTGCGGTATCAATAATAATGGTATCAACAATAATACCACTTAAAAAAATAGGGCGTATGAAACCAATAGATGCGATAAAGAAAATTTAATTTTATTAAAGGCTGTAAGAAATCGTTTTGACTTCCTACAGCCTTATTTTTGTTTTAAAATGATCATTATAAATAGAGTTAAGTTAAGGGGTGTAGAAAATTTGAGTTTGATTATTAACAACTCCACAACAATGTGTTATTATATT
>CALFRW010000002.1 GCA_937919135.1 uncultured Haloplasmataceae bacterium | reverse complement strand
AAATTGAAATCATAATCAAATAATTAATACTCGTACAAATAAACCCCACAAAACACCCAATGACAATATCTGATGGGTAATGAACACCAATATAAACTCTTGATATTCCGACAAGAATAATTAAAGTAAAGTATATATACCAAAATTGGGGAAAATAAATTAATAAGCTAAAACCAATCGCACTTATAGCGGTAGTATGACCAGAAGGGAAAGAGTAATCTTTGAGATTTGTTTCAAAATAATTAATTCCCTTAAGAGCCTTAAACGGCCTTAAACGACCAAAATATCTTTTCAATGTTTGAATAATGATAAAGCATAAAGCTAAAGTAACAATACATAAGAAGCCTGCTTTTTTCACTTCTTCATTACCAACAAACAATAAGATAAGCGATAACATTAGTGTAAAAAAGGCGCTCCCTAAATAAGTAATAATCGGAAAAAAGTTATCAAACATTTTTGATTTTAACTTATTATTAATTATATAAAATATTTTTATGTCTATTTTTCTTAACCACTTCATAACTCATATCCTTATTTTAAATCTAAATTAGCATATCCATTTAAACTTAAATCACTTCGTTCGCCTTTCAAATAACTAAATGTCCCACATACACCGATCATGGCCGCATTATCAGTACAATACTTTAATGGTGGAATTATTAATTTAAGATACGGATAGTGCTTTATTTCTTCATTTAATCTGTTTCTCAATCCACTATTAGCAGCTACACCACCAGCTACTAGTAATTGTTTCACTGGATATTTTTCAACTGCTTTAAGCGTTTTGCCAACAAGTATATCTACAACACTTTCTTGAAAACTCCGTGCCAAATCAGGTATACTTATTTCTTCATTTCTTTGTTTTGCATTATGTACTAAATTAATAACTGCTGATTTTAGACCTGAAAAACTAAAATCAAAATTATCTTGATCTAGCATAACTCGTGGAAGATGATAAATATCCTTACCAGAAGCTGCTAGTTTATCAATATGGGGACCGCCGGGATATGGGAGTTTACATACTCTAGCTACTTTGTCATATGCTTCACCAACTGCATCATCACGAGTCTTACCTATTACTTCATATGATAAATGACTTGTCATATGAATTATTTCCGTATGTCCGCCTGATACCACTAGTGCTAGGAGCGGAAATTCTAAGTTCTGAACTAGATGATTAGCATATATATGACCAGCAATATGATGAACACCGATTAAAGGTAAATTATGTGCATAACTAAAAGCTTTAGCTGCATTTATTCCTACTAATAACGAACCAATTAATCCCGGACCTTGGGTAACTGCCACACAAGTAATATCTTTTACATCAATATTAGCTTCTTTTATTGCTTCATCAATTACTAGTGTAATATTTCCGACATGATGTCTACTAGCAACTTCAGGTACAACCCCACCGAATTTTTGATGAATATTTATTTGAGAACTAACAATATTTGCTAATACTTCATTTCCATTTTTTATAACTGCACAACTAGTTTCATCACAACTAGATTCTATTGAAAGTACGATTATATCATTCATTATCTCACTCGTTTCACAAATAAAAAGGGCGCTGCCCTTTTTATTTACGTCTTCTTCTTCTTCTTAACAACATCAATAAACCTAGCGCACCTAATGCGTATCCAGCATACTTACGATAATCAGTTTTTTCTTTTCCAACAATAGTAACTTCGTTAACTAACTTTTCATTTGAATATAAGACCATCGAGGTAAGCTCAGGTACAACAATATCATCTCCGGTAAACTTATGTAATATCTTCGTTCCTGCTTTTTCTTGATTAACTAAGATATTCCAAACCCCAAAATGCGGTAACTTAAATTTAACTTCACTAACATTTGCATTAAATAAGACAACTATATCAGCAAAGCTATCGCCATTAGCACTTCCACTAATATTATAAGCAATTGTATTTGTAACTGGTGTTGGTAAAAAATTAAGGTGTTTTTGAATCATTTCTGTTTTTGTCATCCGGAATGCAGGATGTTTTTTCCTTAATTCAATTAAACCACGATAATACTCAAATAATTCAATATGATCATATTTACTATGCCAAACAATTTGATTAATCATATCAGGTGATTTATTACTATTATCATCACCATTTTTAGTTCTTAACATCTCTTCACCAGCATAAATGTAAGGTATACCTTGGCTCGTAAGGATAATTGTATTAGCCATTTTTGCCATTTTTATTCTCGTGGTCATATCAAGACCTTCTGTTGTTTCAATTATCTTATCAAATAAACATAATTTCTTATGACTAGTAACATAATTAATGCTTTGATTAGGTTGAATCGCCCATGGTTGTTTTGAATAAAATCCTTTTTCATAATTAACTTGTGGATGTTTGGTAGCTGCCACAATACCAATTTTAACAGCTTCTTCTAAGCCTACACCACCATTAACAAATCCTGGTTGTTTCGCATATAAGACATTCCCTTTTATTCCATCACGACAATCATCATTATAAGATGCTATCCTTGGCATTTTATGCATATTTTTCTTTGTCGCACGATTATTTACACTAAGCGGTGATGTTTCTCCCATCCACCCTTCTCCATAAATAATAATTGTTGGATCTATTTTATCAAGAGCTTGGCGAATTTCGTTCATTGTTTCGATATCATGTAACCCCATTAAATCAAAGCGAAAACCATCAATATGAAACTCTTTCGCAAAATATGTAACAGTATCAATAATATATTTTCTCACCATCAGTCTTTCTGAGGCAATCTCACCGCTATCAATATTTCGAAAATAATAATTTGGGAAAGATTTATTTAAATAGGAATTTTTAGCATCATACGCATGATTATAAACAACATC
>CALFRW010000001.1 GCA_937919135.1 uncultured Haloplasmataceae bacterium | reverse complement strand
AATGCACTTAATAATGCAGTAGTCAAGGTAAAAGGAATTGTGGTAGGATTCCATTGGAACGGTTCCTCTAGTAATATAAAAGCTGAAACAAATGGTTTACTTGTAAAAGATGCAAGTTCTAATCAAATCTTATATGTAACAGGATTATACGGTGTGTATGGTGAAGAATTAGGTGAATATATTGTAGATGGACAAGCAATTAAAAAAGGTGATGAAGTACAGTTTACTGGTACATATACCATTGGAACTGAAGAAGAAAGTATCGGTAGAAAAAATGTTAGTGTTACATCAATAATGATTAATTCATCTAATAATGACTATTCATTTAATTTAGATGAAGCAATTGAAGTATCAAGTGATGCTGATTTAGATGAATTAGTAAAAGCATTACCTCATGGACAATTACTTAAATTTACCGGTGGTTTTGCATTAAGTGGTAGTACAAAAACTTATGGTAGTGGAATAAACTTCCGTGTTGTTTATGATGGAACTACCTTAAGCGAAATTAAACATACAACTCCATGGGATTGGCAACAAATATTTTCATTTAAATTAAATGGGAATGAACTGAATTTAGGTTCTAATTGGTGGGATAGTACTTTAAGAATAAATGCCGATAACTATCTTGGAACAAGTATTCCAGGCGTAAGATTTAGTGAAGATAGTGTAATTTATGCCTATGTTGGAAACACCTTAACTTTATCTTCATCTGGATATGATTACGTGCAATTAGCTATTTTAGATATAGATCATATAGATTTAACTTGGGAAGATGTCCCAGCACAAGCAGATTATGACATTAAATATACAATTCCAACATCAGTTGTTGGAGATACAACAATAATACTTCCATCTGAATTTTCTTCTATTGATGGAGATGTAACATGGACATCTTCCGACTCCTCTCTTATTGATCCAGAGACAGGGGTAGTAGCTTCTGTAACAACAAATGAAGTTGTTGTTCTAACAGCAAGTTATCTAATAGATGGTATAGAATATACAACCAATATTGAAATTACCATATTAATTGAGTAGTACAATCTAGTTCAGTAGATAGTACATTAGAAAATAAGTTGATACTAATAATATTCATGTGATATTTGAACAAAAAGACGGTGACATAATGAATCTAGAAAGCCCAATAGGAGTCTTTGACTCAGGCGTTGGGGGACTTACGGTATTAAATGAACTAATTAGCCGATTACCATTCGAAAATTTTATCTATATTGGTGATACAAAAAATTCGCCTTATGGAGAAAAAGATAATGATACAATAGCTAGTTATGTGAGTAATATAGTAAAATATTTCGAAAATAAAGGTGTTAAACAAGTAGTTATTGCTTGTAATACTGCAACAGTAAATAGTTCACATTTAATAAATGAAACTAATCTTGATATTATTGGT
Organism: uncultured Haloplasmataceae bacterium; assembly: GCA_937919135.1. Classification (GTDB taxonomy): domain Bacteria; phylum Bacillota_I; class Bacilli_A; order Haloplasmatales; family Haloplasmataceae; genus CALFRW01. The sequence goes on along the minus strand of CALFRW010000001.1, from coordinate 3,624 downwards.
GTAGTACAACCTACTGCTCTTAAGGCAATCAATACGACCATAACCAAAAGGGTTTTAATTTTAGCCACTTCAGCAACAATAAGGAATGGTATTTATCAAAAATTGTTAAGTGAACAAAAAATTAATGCTTTTGCTGTAGCTTGTCCCAAATTTGTCCCACTTATAGAAAAGAATATGCTTAATACCCCTGAATCTTTTGCAGTTGTAAAAGAAGTGTGTGAACCATATAAAGATTTAAAAATTGATACAGTTGTAATGGGATGTACACATTATGGTTTATTAGCGAATGAAATAAGACAAGTAATGGGAAATGTAAATATTATCACTAGCGGTGAAGCTACATATTATGTAGTAAAAGACAGATTAAAAAAAAGAAACTTATTAAATAATTCGCAAAAACATGGTGAAATTAAACTCTTAACAACAGGAAGTGTTGAAGTATTTAAAAAATCTATAGGTTGGTTTAAAAATCGTATTGATGCTCTAGAACACGTTTCATTAGAATAAATAAGATTCTTTGTCAAGTAGTGTTGATAAAATAATCTAATAAACTGATGAAGAATATTAAGAAGGGACTAAGCTGAATAGCTTAGTCCTTTATTCATTTAAACTTCTCAAACAGTCGTAGAAGTCAAAAGTTATGTTTTTAACATTTTCTTGATAATTACCAAAGCTTTGTATTAGATAGTGTGAGTAATTACCCACACTAAATAATATAGAGACTTTTATCCATTAAATTATTCGGTCTAATGAAATTGTAAGTTCCTTAAGGAAATCCATCATTTTATTATAATCTTTAACACTACCTTTTGTTAATCGATATCTTCCATTGATTTCAATTTGTATGGTAGGTATACCAGTTTGGATATGAACTTTACGAGTAATTGTATTAACGTTAGTCGCAGCAAAAGTCTCATTGTAATCAAGCATAAAACTATATTTATTTGCAAGTTCATAGATTATATTTTTAATATCATTATTATAATCAATTGTATCATCGTGATTTGTTCCAATTGCGATATCAAAGGGTCTTGTAGAAGCTGCTCCGTGTAAGTCTAAGAGAAATTTAATATTATGGGTATTAATTAAATCAACAACTTCATTTGTATATGTACAATTAGAAAACGAATCATAGTTAGGATCCCTAGGATTATTTGGATCATTATAAACATTTGATACAAGGAAACTATCAAAATTTTGAGCAAGGATACGAGCCATACTACCAGTATAGGTATCAGGACCTTTTGGATTACCCAACCTAATATGTCTCACTGCATGTGGCGCTGAAATAAGAACTTTCATTTTTTTGCTTTCTGCTAAATTTGATGAAAAAGTATTATTATCATAACCAGAAGTGCCATTGTTATTGTTTCCTGAGTATATTGAGTTCATTATGTTAATAAAATCAAAAGAATAATCGCTAGGTGTAAAAGAAATGTCTGACTGGTTATCAGAATCTGAATCATCCTGATCATCTTCGTCAGGTATTAATTCGTCTTCGCTATTTGCTTCAGGGTTGGTATTTTCAATAGTAGTGAATTCAGTAGTACTGTTTGTAAAAACATCACAAGCTGTAAATAAAACGAGAGAAAAAATTAAAATGAATACTGTTAGAGTTTTTTTCATGTTATCTCCTTGAAAGTTAGTATAAGTTAATTATACCATAATTACTAAAGGAATATTTAGAAATTTAATCTGGGTTTTGTACTTTAAAGAAGCTGTATTTTTGGTATATATACTAAAGTTGTCTGACCATTTATATTTTTCTTGAATAAATTTTTTTTATTTTCGTAAGATAAATTATTAACGAACTAATAAGTGTAAATAAGAAAAGGGTTAACCACGGAAAAATGTTTAGGATGCCCAAGCTATCAATTAATTTACCAGCGATAAAACTTCCTAATGCACTCCCTAATCCAAATGTTAAATGGGTAACACTAAAGTAGGTACCGGTAATACTTTTATCTGCCAGGTTACTAGTAATCGAGTCAATGGAAGGGGAAAATAACATTTCCCCGCTAATAAAGATTAACGAGCTTATAAGTATAAAGATATAAGTATATGAAAATCCTAAGCTTAAGATACCAATACCCATTGCTAGATTGCCGATAATAATGGGCATGTATTCGTTTTTATCTTTTAATAGCTTTTTAGTAATAAAATTTTGAAAGAAAACAATAAAAAGGCTGGTGATTGTCCAGATACTTCCCGCAATATTCGCATTGTCATATAAAGCTGAAATTCTAAGTGGTAATAAGATCCGAATTTGAATATATATTATCCAGACAAAAAGTATTAAAAAGTTAAAAAGTAAAAATGTTTTGTCTTTAAAGCAAGCACCTAGTTGTTTTAGTTTCAAGATTTGTTTGTTTTTATTATTGGGGATAAAAAAGGCAAATATTATTAGTGACCCATAGAAAATTGCTGCGAGATAAAAAAAATAAGATCGCGATAAGTTTTTGGCCAATAAGGGTATTAAGCCACCAATTGCAACCCCAAGATTAGCGGCGATAACACGGGCGGAAAAAGCTTTTGTATTATTACTTTGTTTTGATATTTCAGCGATAGCGGCTTTTATGGTTGGGGCAAACATCCCCGAGCCAATGCCATTTAGGATTTGAAGTAAGAGTAAAATATGATATTTATTGCTCATTCCTAAACCGATAAGTGAAATGATCGCGATAATTGTACCAATAATATATATAATTCTTCGCCCGCGTTTATCTGAGATTATTCCACCTCCAATACTTCCGATTTGAAAAGCTATTGCGCTAATACCGATAAGTAGTCCAACCTGACTTGAGGTAAATCCTTTGTCTTTAGTAAAGAAAATTGGTAAAATAGGGATGATAATATAATCAGCTAAGTGTATAATACAAACACTAATTAGTAAGAAAGAAAATGTTTTTCTCATATATTTGCTCCTAAAGCTTCTAATTTATAGTGTTTGTCAAAAAATTAATTTAATAATAATGGAGGTAAAATGGTTACGTTATTTTCAAGTTTAAAAATTAAAAATTTATTATTAAAAAATCGCCTTGTTATGGCGCCGATGTGTATGTGGCAAGCTGATACTGAAGGGTTTGTCTCCTCATTTCATACAGTCCATTACAGCACCCGTGCGATCGGTGGTGTGGGATTAATTATCCTCGAAGCATCGGCTGTTGAAAAAAGAGGAAGAATATCAGCGAATGATATCGGGATCTGGAGTAATGAACATATAATCGGTTTAAAAAACTTAGTAAATGAAGTAAAAGCTAATGGAGCTAAAGTTGGGATTCAGTTAGCTCATGCTGGTAGAAAATGTAAGGTTGAAAGTGAAACAATAATTTCTTGTAGTAGTGAACGCTTTAATGAAAAGTACAAAATTCCTATAGCAATGAGTAAAAGTGATATAAGTGAGGTTGTTGAAGCTTTTAAAAATGCTGCTGCAAGGAGCGAAGAAATTGGATTTGATACAATTGAAATTCATGCAGCTCATGGTTATTTAATTAATCAATTTTTATCACCACTAACAAATAAAAGAAGTGACGAGTATGGAGGGAGCCTTGAAAATCGAACAAGATTCTTAAAAGAAATATTGCAAGCTGTAAAAACAGTGTGGCCTAAGGAAAAACCGATTAT